>JBDTTO010000836.1:0-2307 GCA_039930585.1 Gemmatimonadaceae bacterium | reverse complement strand
GTCGCGAACGGCGGCCACCGTTTTCGTTTGATGGCAGGCGGCGGACAGTGACAGTATCAATGCGCAAACGACATTGCTGCGACGAATAGGCATGGCGAGGCTTGTCAAAGATACGGTGCAAACAATCGCACAAAACTGCTGCGAATACGATGAAACAGTGAGAGCGCTTGCAGCTCGCCCATGGTAATGCGCCGCGCCTTGTCACGCTTCGCATCCACCAATCGATGGAGTGCAGACGTGAGCGTGCCATCATGAATTTCGAGATTCAACTCAAAGTTGAGACGAATGCTGCGATCATCCCAATTGCTGGAACCGATTGAACACCAGTCATCATCAACGAGAAACAGTTTTGAATGATCGAACGGCGGATCGGACACGTACACATGAACGCCGCGCTTGACGAACGTGGTAAACACACTCGACATCGCCCAGTTCATGTAGAACAGATTGTTTTCGCGCGGTACGATCACCTCAACAACAACGCCTTTCGTAACGGCAACTTCAATGCCGCTGATAAGAGTCTCGTTTGGCAGAAAATACGGAGTAACAATGCGCACGCGCTTTTGCGCTGTGCAAAGTGCAGACAGAAAAACCCATTGCAACCGGTCTTCGCCGTCGTCTGGACCGTCCGCGATAACACGTGCCGTGCCGTTGATCGGCGGATTCAGGTTCGTGGGGTCGATCGCAACATTCACATTGTCGATTTCAGCGGGACGCGGCAACTGGATTACCTCGTGCGCCGCAAATTCCCAATCCTCTTCGAACACGCGGGACAGTGGGCCAACTACCGGGCCACGCACGCGAAAGTGTACGTCCTGCACCGGTTCCGGTGGATTGGCCTGCACACAGTTGCCGTGACGGATGTTCATGCCACCAATGAATGCTGTCGTGCCGTCAACCAGCAGCAGTTTGCGATGACTTCGCAAGTTGATGTATTCGAGCAGGCCCAATGTGCGAACGGGCAAAAAGCGCGCGGTGCGTACGCCGCGTGCGATGAGCAGTTGGTCGATTGGCTGACGACTGTAGCGTATACCCACTGCGTCCACTAACACGCGCACATCCACGCCGCGCGCGTGCGCATCAGCGAGGGCGTCGACAAACTGCAGTCCCGATTCGTCGGCGTCAAAGATGTACGTCGACAGTGCGATGCAGTGTTTGGCCTGTGCGATCGCGTCGAGCATGATGGGAAACGCTTCGTCGCCGTTTACAAGCGGCAACGTCTCCGACACCGCCATTCGTTCCTGCGTAGCAAAACTCGAAGTCACGGACTCGGCGAAACGGCGCCGAATGCGGTTGATGCCAAACACCCAATAAATCATGGCACCCAACAACGGCGACAATATGACCAACCCCATCCAGCCGACCGACGAACGCACGTTCTCCTTGGTGAGGAGGATGTGCACGCAGGCTATCGTAGCGACGACAATGTGCAGCACCAGAAACGCTGCCGAGATCGTCGAGGTGTTCATCAGTCTCCCGGTTGCGGATGCGAAGTGTGATGAGCGAGTATAGTCATTCATTCACCACAACGCACGAGCATGGTCATGATGCGACGCGCCCTGCACGCCTCCCACTTTCATCTTTCAAACGAACGCAAACAAAACCGTGCCTGCGGTGATCAAAACCCCTTGAGTGCTTTGTCGTCGGAATTACATCTGCACCAGATTCCGCCCCTTCGCACCGCGCACCGCACTCAATGAAATGCCCGCATCAAACGTGACCAGTCGTCCGTCGTTCCGCACCGCCAGTGCCAGCAGATAAACGTCGGTCAATTGTTTTGACCCATGCACGCGCGTTGGATCAACAATCGTTTCATCGAGCATACTGAAACTGTCAGACCAGAATTCGTGCGAAGGGTCTGCCGAGGCATCGCGCAATCGCTCCACAACCTCGGTCACGGATCTCACGTTGGGATAACCCGGGTTCGACAGAATTCGAACACAGCCGTTTTGCGTGATCGGGCATGAAGCCCAACCATCTTTTGCATTTTCGCTGAACCACGCCCAGGCCACTCGATGCGATGTGTGCTCGTCATCTAACAGCGCAATCAGCACGTTGACATCGAGCAGCGCGCGCATCAGTACGCGTCTTCTGAACGCAACTTGTCGATCAACTCATTGGTGATGATGTTGCCGCGCCCTGGGAACGGCTTGAATCCGTATCGGGCAGCAGGCTCTCGAACGGCCGACGGCTGTGGAGCGATCAATGCCTGCCGCGCCAGTTCGGAAATGACCTCGCCGGCCGTTTTATTCTCCCGACGCGCGCGCTCTTTGGCGGCCACCAGAACGTCGTCGTCGATATCGATCG
>JBDTTO010000835.1:0-2315 GCA_039930585.1 Gemmatimonadaceae bacterium | reverse complement strand
CCATACCGCCGGGTGAAAGGGCGATCCCTTCCTGGAAACCTTTCTCCAGCGCTTCCATCTTGATCAACTGTCCACTCAGATAATTGCCCGCGATTTTCGCTGCAGCGGGAATTGTGTTTGGTGCAACGCGGTTCCAGGTGGAAACGCACGCATCAACACCCTTTTCAAGTGCTTCGTCGCCCAGGTACGCGCCCCACGGCCAGCAGGGCAGGTACACTTCGATTGGGCTTTCGTACGGCACCATGCCTGATGCGCCGTATCCGCGAATCACCATCGGGCGCAGGTACGCGCTTGGCACTTCGTTTTTGGCAAGCAGTTCGACGCTGGCCTTCACAAGGTCGTCGATCGAATACTTGATGGGCATGCGATAGATCTTGCACGAATTCATCATGCGCTGCAGATGCTCGCGCAAACGAAAAACGGCCGGGCCTTTCGGCGTGCTGTAGCAGCGAATGCCCTCGAAAATCGCAGAGCCGAATTGCATGGAATGGCTCAACACGTGTACCTGGGCATCCGCCCATTTCACAAACGTGCCGTCGCGCCAGATCCAGTTGGTTTCGGTAATGCCCGCCATGCTATCTCCCGAAGATGTTGATGCTGCGAAAAATTTCTAGAGTAACGCGTGTCCGAATCCGCCATCAACGCTGATGGCCTGACACGTGACATACGCGGCTTGTTCAGATGCGAGAAACGCGATGACTGCGGCGCATTCTTCAGGCTTGCCAAGCCGTGCCGCCGGTACGACTGCTTTGTAACCGTCATAAATCGCTTCTTTCGTGCTGCCGGTTCTTTTGCTCGCTGATTCAGCGAGACTTGCGAGCCGATCCGTTTCGGTGTAGCCGGGAAGCACCGTATTCATGGTAACTCCGTCGCGCGCGACTTCATCACCAAGCGTGCGGAAAAACCCAGTCACAGCCGCGCGCAAACTGTTTGACAGCACGAGATTTGGCATCGGGTGTTTGACGGCCATCGATGTGATTCCGATAACACGTCCCCATTTGCGTTCGCGCATACCCGGCACAAACGCGCGTGTGAGCTCGACGGCGCTCCGAAGCAACAACGACGAAGCGGTTTCCCATGCGCTCCAGTCGTGCGACATCGCGGGGCCTGGCGTTGGCCCACCAGTGTTCGTGATCAGAATGTCGACCTTGCCGAATTTCGCGTTTACGGCGTCGACAACTTTCTGTATGCCTTCCATCGTGCTGACGTCCGCCGCAATGCCCGACGCTGTTGGATTAATCGCGCGCAATTTTTCGGTCGCGCTGTTCACCGACGTTTCGTCGCGCGAACAGATCATCACTTGCACACCTTCGCGCGCGAAAATCTCCGCTGTTGCATAACCGATTCCGCGACTGCCGCCGCATACAAGCGCGACGCGATTGCTGATGCCGAGATCCATGTTACTTCTCGTTCTGGAAGTAGGTGGCCGACCCGTCCAGCCAATCCTGACGCGGCGGATTGAACACGTCGACATCGATGGTATCTTCGAGCGCTTCGGCGCGATGACGCAGCATGCCCGGAATTGTCAGCACTTCGCCCGCGCGTACGTCAACAAAAACGTCGCCCGGTGCATCAGCGTGTTCGCCAATCCAGAAACGAAGGCAGCCTTTCACGATGTACGTGATCTGTTCGTTGTGATGATCGTGCGCCGGGACAATGGACCCTTTCGACAGCAGCACTTCGGCAATCATCAGGCGTTCGCCCGTGATCATCTTGCGTGACAGCAGCGGCGTCAGTTGGTCGCTGTGAACGTCATTCCAGTTGTAATGCTTGGCTGTCGACATGTCCGGAGTAGCTGAGAGGAGGCGCAAACGGGGCAACGCAACGTCGGCCCCACAAAACAACGGCCCCTCAAATGTGAGGGGCCGAGCGCCAATCTGGAACCGCTGATGCCTTATCCGGCATTGCCGCATCCGGTGACGCCACTCCGGATGCGGCTTCACCCGCAAAGGCGAGGCCGGCGTCGCATATCAGTGAGGAACGACGACTGCAGGCTTCGTATTTGGCGTGTCTTCGAGCGTCTTGAGCACTTGCTCCCACTTGAAGTCGCCCTTGCCACGAATCCACTTGTCCATCCAGGCCATTTCGGCAACCGATTTCACGAGCTGGTTCCGCGCGTCCGGAATGCCGTGGCTGAAACCCGGGTAAACGAAATATTCCGTGGGCACGCCCAGTTGTTTGAGCGCCATGTGCAGTTCGTCGCTTTGCGGGCGCGGGACGCGCGGATCGCCATCAACGACGTGAATCATCGTAGGAGTCTTTGCGTTACGAATGTATTTGATGGGCGACTGGTTCCAGTACGCATCGAAGTCATC
>JBDTTO010000834.1:0-2320 GCA_039930585.1 Gemmatimonadaceae bacterium | reverse complement strand
AAACTTGCCTGGCATCCACGCTTCGTTCAAATTCAAACTATGAATGCGAAGAGCGATCAGACGAATACCGTGGCCCGAATTGCGAGTGCCATCGGTGAGCCGGCGCGGGCCAGCATGTTGTATTGCCTGCTGGACAATCGTGCGCGCACGAGCACCGAGCTGGCGTTGGTGGCGGGCGTGAATCCGTCAACGGCCAGTGTCCACCTCGCGCGACTCAAGAATGAGGGTTTGCTGCGATTGGTTGTGCAGGGCAAACACCGCTTCTACTCGCTCGATGGCGACGATGTCGCTGCGGTATTGGAAAAACTGAGTGTGCTGGCGGGTGCGCCGAAATCAACATTCCGCCCAACCACTCCCGATCGGCTGCGCAAATCGCGCACGTGTTATGACCACGTTGCAGGCACGTTGGGTGTGCAGTTGCACGATCGATTCTTCGAGCTGGGCTGGTTGAAAAATATCAACGATCCCGCTGACGCCTATGACGTCACTGCGAAGGGCGCAACCGGATTCGCGTCGCTTGGCATTGATGTGAATGCAACCCGTGCACTTCGTCGTCGCTTCGCGTTCGCGTGTCTCGATTGGAGCGAGCGTCGTTCACACCTGGGCGGCGCGCTTGGTGCGGCTGTACTGCACCAGGCGCTTTCAAAAAAATGGGCAGCTCAGGAATCAGAAAATCGCGTACTTCGAGTTACAGCCACAGGTCAACGCGAGCTAAATCGACTGCTGCAAATAATTATCGATTGAAGTCGCGACAACGACTGTCGTCCGCGCGCGCTTTCACTTTCCCGGCGGCACCAACTCAATCACCACCGGCTGCAACCCACCAACCAGAATCTTGAGTGGTTGCGCCGACGTGCCCAGCATGCCGAGTGGGGTCATGCCGTTCGCATCGTGCTGCATGATGTTTGTGTTCGCGGGCATGCCGTATGCTCCAGCCGGCAGCGACACCGTCACCGTATGATCGTCCGTTGCGATGCTTGCCATCGCAATCGCAACGTTGCCGTTTCGCGCCTTCCAGGCCGCCGAAAGAACTTGTGGTGACGTAATGTGTGCTTCCGTCGGGCCACCAAGTCGTGCCGCATAAATCGAAATGCGCGACAGCAGGATGTCAGTGGTCGGCACATCAATCTTTGGCGCGCGCACAAACGTTCCTTCCTGAAAATACTCGCGCATGCCATAACGCATTTTTGCGAGACGTTCGAGGTAGTCGATTTCGCGACGACGCTCCGTCAACTGATCAGGCAGAAAATTCGCGATCGTTGGCTGCATACCCCACACAAACATGCGCGCCTGTTCCAGATGGAACTGCTGCACGAACTTCGCATCAAGCAACTGCAACGCGGTCGGCGGACGTTTTTCTTTCGGCCACAGTTCATCGTATGGTGGGAGCGTGAGCGAACCATACGTGCCATACGTTAACGCGTACGGATGATACGCCGCCTGAAACATCGGGATCACTTCCCATCCCGACGCCGGATCGGCGTAGCGTTCCATGCTTACTTGCAGTGTGAGAAACGCATCAAGGTCGGGCATCCAGCTTTCGCCTCCACCTTCGCCCGCGAATCCCGCCGGATGCGCTGTATTACGTGCGCGCAAATCCTTTGCGAGTTTGCGAAAACCCTCCATCCAGTAATTGCCGCCACCAACCGGATGTCCATGATCTTTTGTCCAATCCACCAATGACAGCACGGCCTGATCCATGTACAGCCCATCAATGCCGTATTGCTTGATCACGGTGTCGGCCATCCCTGCATACTTGTTGCGCCAGAACTCATTCGCGGGATTCATCGTCGCACACGGCAACGGATTGAACACGTTGTAGGTCTCAAGGCGCAAACTGCCGTCGCGTTCGTGCACCGCCCACTTCTCTGCGCCTTCTTTGGTCCAACTGGGCGTGTTCGTGCACCACAACCGCTGATTCATGTACACGATGGCGTGCAACCCTTCGTCGTGCGCTTTTTTCACCGCTGCGACAAACGGTTTCGTTCCTTCGCGCGGCGGCAGATAATCGGGAAAGCTGGTGTCATACGGACCATGATGCCACCAATGCCAGAACACACTTACCGGCAATCCCGAATCCTTTTTCAATAACGCGGCGGGTTCAAGCACCACTGGTGATTCACCACGATTCCAAACCCAGATTCCGGTCTCGCGCATCCACGCTGGCGTCGTTCCCGTCGCCAATCGACTTTCGCGCGCCCAATACTGTTTCGTTCCCCAATCGCGATACCGTTCGACAGCAGTTTGCCAGTCGCCCGGAATTACACCAACAATCGCCGAATACGACGGCGAGTAGTTGGTAGCTTCACCGGGATTCGAC
>JBDTTO010000833.1:0-2326 GCA_039930585.1 Gemmatimonadaceae bacterium | reverse complement strand
GATCTCGATGACACGGGTAACGGCATCAAGGGCATTTCGTATTGCGTTGATTCGTCGGGCAACATTGTGCACAGCGAAGCAGACTGCGTGGTGCTGTTCGGTGTGTCCGGTATGCTGGTCGTTTCAATTGACGGCCTGACGTTTGTGACGCCGCTTGATCGTGCTGCGGAGATGCAAACTTTGCTGAATCAATTGCCGAGCAATTTTCGGCATTCGCCGAGGGAGCAGGCGTAACGGTTTTTGGGTGCGTGTTTGTCGAGTTCGTTCTGCGACTTGGCGGAGGGGGCCAGTGCGTGCGGCGTGCCTTTCCATAGCTCTGGTAGACTGCGCTGAAACGGATTTTGCGGATTTGACGGATCAAACGGATACTTCGCATCCCAAGTCGGAGCGACCGTTGAGGTGTGGACGGGGTTTCATTTTTCTTTTGAAACAGCACTCGAGAAAACAAGCTTCGTGTGCATTCTGAATTTCATGCCTTCAGCAACGTGAATTGAGCAGACTGCATGTGGAACCGGCGCGCAGTTAATCAAAAAAAGGCGGAGCTTGCCCGTGCACCGTCGCGCAAACATCCGCAGAGGCGCGTTGTATCCGGATGATCCGTAAAATCCGTAAAATCCGTTTCAGCGCGGTCTACCCGACCTAGGAAGTGGCACGCCGCACCGACTGGCCCGCTCCGCCAGGTGGCGCGGAGTCGCGGCGAACACACCAGATCGCGCTATTTCCCGGTAAACGTCGGCATCCGCTTTTCTCGAAACGCAACAATCGCATCCTGCACATCCGCGGTCTGAAAACACGTCTTGATGTGAACCACTTCCTGCCGCAACTGCGCATCCAGCGACGTTGTCGAACTCTCCATCATCAATCGTTTCGTCAGCGCCATCGCGAGCGGTGGGCCCGCGGCAATCTGCGAAGCGAGTGCCGAAACCGTCGCGGCAAATGCATCATCAGGAATTACTTGCGTCGCCAATCCAATACGAAGCGCTTCCGTCGATTCGACGTCGCGACCTGTCATGATGATGTCCATCGCCCGTGTGTGTCCCACGAGGCGCGGCAACCACCATGATACGCCCGCATCCGGCGATAAACCGCGACGCACATAGCCCGCGGTCATTTTTGCGCTCGCGGTGACCAGTCGAAAATCGCAGCACAGCGCGAGACCAAATCCCGCGCCCGCAGTTGGACCGTTTATCGCAGCAATGACCGGTTTTTCGCAATTGTTGATCGCATGTACCCAACGTCCAACCCACAAATCAGGATCGAGTCGCGCAACACGCGTACTCGTGTCGAGCACTGGCGGGCCGCTTAAATCGAGACCAACACAAAACCCCCGCCCCGCGCCGGTGATGACCACCACGCGTACTGCGTCGTCAATTGCGGCAGCGTTTACGGCAGTGGGCAACTCAGCTGCGAGTTCGGCGTTCACGGCATTCAGGCGGTCCGGACGATTGAGCGTGATCGTGCGGACACCGTCGGCAGTGGTGTCGATCAGCAAACTCTGATAGTTCGTGGACTGCGTGTTCGTGGCTGGACTGGTCACTGGTGGTCCTTCTCCGGTGGATGCGTGATTGCAAGCCAATTCAATCGCGATGGCTCTGCGTGAGTTCACGTTCAGTTCTCGTTGAATTCACGTTGAATCTTCGGCGATTGGCTACCCCCCACTACCGTTGTTACTGGTTGCCCCACTAGATCACACCCTGTCTCTCCCGGCGCCAGTTACAACGTCGCGCCTGCTAGCCTGCCGCTCAAGTTGCGCGGTGGCACACTCCGAAGGTCTTTCGCAAAACGCTCATGGCTGGAACCCGTACCGCCAAGTCTTCGTCGTCTGCATTGATGGATGAAGGTGCAGAACCACAAAGCCCCGTTGCCTGCGCCGAAGCACTCGCGCGAACGGCAACCGAAACATGCCGTCAGCATGAACGCCTTTCGCGTTTGAATGGGCTGGGTGTGTTGCACGCCGAACTCGAGGCCGCTCACGCGTTGGTGGATACGTGCGATCTCGCGTTGGCCGAGTGTGTGTCGACGTACGAGAAGCGTTGCGGCAAGGCCGCGGTCAGCGACGACAACGAAGTGCATGCAAAAGCCAACTCGTTGTGGCTCGCAGCGCGCGACTATTTGCGTCGTCATTCCATCGCCGAGAAGGCGTCGCAGCAGTTGACGCAGCATGATGCGGAAAAACTTTCGGATTTGCAGATGGAGTACGAGCTGATGGCGTCGGCTTTGCTCGCTTTGAAGCAGGCGACGGCTGCATTTGGTGCTTTGCGGCCAGAATCCAAATAAGCTGAATAGCGAACAGCAACTGACCAACTGCCTTTCGGACACTACGGAC
>JBDTTO010000832.1:0-2327 GCA_039930585.1 Gemmatimonadaceae bacterium | reverse complement strand
ACTTAGCGCTAACTTTGGCCGAGTTATTTCAGCTGGTGAAGGTCCGGGCGATCCGGTTCGGCAGGTGGTTGGGTGTTGGGGTGTCCACGGGCAGCCATGCCCAGATACAGTCAACAAACTCCACGCGGCTCACGCCGCCAGAAATGTCACACCCTCGGAGGCATATGCGTAACCTCAACAAGTTTGCACTCGGCGCCGTCCTGGCGCTTTCCATTCCCGCGTCAGCATTTGCGCAGCGTAAAGGCGCACTTGAAATCGGCGGCTTCGGCCGCTTCACAAAGTTTGCCGATACACTGCAGATCGATAACGGCTTCGGCGGCGGTGGTCGGGCCGGCGTGTTCATCTTCCGTAACTGGTCCATCGAAATGGATCTCAGCTACGCGCAGGCGAACATCAACAAGTTGCCGCTGCTCGTCGACCGTGGAGACACACTGGGCGACGTTTCACACCTGCTGTTCTCCTACCGCTTGCTGTACAACGCACCGCTTTCTGAGCGCGTGAAGTTGCTGCTTGGCGCGGGTTACGGCTACGACGCGTTCGGACACGAGCGCAACGTCGCTCCTCGCGGCGGTGGCCCACAGGGCCTCGTCGGTCTTCGCTTCGTGGTGAATGACCGCGTATCGCTCCGCGTTGAAGGCACTGGCCAGTACACGATCCCGGCGGATGACCAGGCGCTGCCAACGGGGCGTGCCACGCACTTTGACCTGGGCGCACAGGCTGGTTTGAGCTTGTCGTTCTTCACACGTGATCCGAAGCCGCGTATTCAGTACGACACGGTTACGCGCACGGTTCATGACACGGTTTACCAGACGAAGCTGGATACGATCCGCATTGCTGCGGCAACGCCGACAACGGTTGCGGGCAAGCCAATCGTCATTGGCGCGATCAACTTCGCGTTCAACAAGTCTGACATTACGCCGGAAGCGAAGAAGATCCTCGATCTCATCGCCGCTTCACTCAACGAACAGGTCAATTCTTCACGCACCATCGACGTCACGGGTAACACCGACGCGATTGGCAGCGAGAAGTACAACATCAAGCTTGGTCAGGATCGTGCCGATCAGGCCAAGGCGTACCTGGTTTCGAAGGGTGTCGCTGAATCACGCATCAACGCCCGCACTGCTGGCGAAGGTGACCCGTTGGCTCCGAACACGACCGATAACGGCCGCGCGACGAACCGCCGTGTACTCGTGATGCTTACGAACTAAGCAACACACGGCGAACTTCGGTTCGCTGATCGAAATAGAAACGGCGCCAATCCTTCGGGGTTGGCGCTGTTTTTTGTGCATCGGTGAATGCGCCGACTATTCTTCTGCGCATGACTGCACCGAATGCACCGCGCGCGACGCTCACCCATCGGTTGGAATACGCCGCAACGCGAACACTGGTCTTCGTGCTGGGGCTGCTGGGTTGGCGTCTTGCCGGTCGCATTGGCGGAAAACTTGCTCGCCTCGCCTATTGGCCGTTGGGAATTCGCCGTGGCGTTGTTGAACGTCAGATTGCGGCGGCATTTCCGGAGTTCACGCCGCAGCGCGTGCGCGAAGTCGCGCGTCGTTCGTACGACAGCCTCGGACGTACTTCAATCGAAACGGCGCTGTTGCCGACATTCTCCCGCGAAACATTGCTCTCGATGTTCGAGCGCGTTGAGGGATGGGATCTTGTTGAAGCTGGTCGGCTCGAAGGCAAAGGCGTCATTGTCGTAACTGGTCATCTTGGCAATTGGGAAATCGCGGGCTCGTACACAGGGGCGCACCTGCCCTTCAGCGCGGTCTCGCGCAAAATGGCCAACCCGATTTTTGATGCGTACCTCACGCGTACGCGCAAAAAGGGCGGGATGAACATGATTTGGGATGGCGACGCTGTGCGCCAGACGCCGCGCGTGTTGCGCGAGAATCACGTTATCGCCTTTCTTGCTGATCAGGATGGACTTGGCCTGGCCAGTACCTTCGTTCCGTTTTTTGGTCGCCCTGCAAAGACGCCACGCGGCGCGGCGGTGTTTGCCCTTCGCCTTGGTACACCAATGTTGTTTGGTGCGTCTGTGCGAATGCCGAGTGGGAAATATCTGCTCAAGTTCGAACCAATCGAAGCGCCGCGAACGGGAGATCGCGAAACCGATACTGATGCGTTGGTGCTCGCGTTCACGCAAAAGCTTGAAGGAATGATTCGGCAGTATCCGGAGCAGTACTTCTGGCAGCATCGTCGGTGGCGTCGCCAGCCGCCAGACACACCTTTGCATTTGCGTGAGCCGTAGTGGCGCGCGCGCGAAAGAAACGAACCGGATGGCGTAAATGGATGTACCGCACGGTTGTTACCGGTGTGGTGTTTTT
>JBDTTO010000831.1:0-2331 GCA_039930585.1 Gemmatimonadaceae bacterium | reverse complement strand
CGCCCTCCGCGTCTCCGCTTCCTCCGCGTCTCCGCGTGAACGCCACTAAAGCTCCGCGCCGTGTACGAATTCCGTGCGCATACACCAATCATTCAATCCACAAAAAAACTGCGCGCTGCCGAATGACGACAGCGCGCAGTTCCAACCAGAATGAATTGACTACACGCGTTTTCTGCGCACCGCCAACACCATCAGCCCGGACAAGCCCGTTACCAACAGCACCAGCGACGACGGCTCCGGAACGACGTCAACCACTGCCGATGTCAACGTCGCGCTGAATGCCGCATCACTTGTCCCATCAATCGCAGGCGAAAGCGAGTTGTCACTGTTCACGATGAAGAACGCACCGCCGGCATAGTCCGTACCGCCAGCGCCGACAACATTGAGCGCGCCATTTAGACTGGAAACGCTGCGGAGTACCAGCGCGAACGTGCTTACACCAGGATTGAGAAACAGGTTGGGCGTGCCAAACGAATACGTGTCAAAGCCAAAGTAGTTTGCACTGCCCGACTGCTGCGTGCTGACGAAGAGCTGATTGCCAAGCGATGTTCCGCTCATCTCGAACACTTCTGCCTGAAACTTCAGCTGCGGCCCGCTGGCATCGGGAGCGTTGTCGCCCAGAAAAAATGAGAACGACTGCAGATAGTTTTGACCGGCCGTACGCGTGAACGTCTGCGCAAAGGTCGGAGTGCCGCCCGAGGCGACCGGACCAAACGGACCAACATAACTGCCACCCGCGTCGACCGGTGAACCGGTCTGCGCCGCCAACGGCAGCGCGGACGCAAGGGAAATCGCTGTGGCAAGAAAAATTTTACGCATGATTGATATGGGAGACGGTGTTAGTGCGGAGAATTATGGTGTGACCGTGACGGTGCTCGTGACGAACGCAGTGCCACCGTCTTTGTCGGTAACCGTGAAACGCACGACATAAGTGCCTGGCGTCGAATAGGCTTTGCTTGCGCGGATCGCGCCAGTGGGTTGCGTGAGCAGCGAGGCCGTAAGCGACGTGCCATCACCCCACAAGAACACACTCTTCCATGTCGCATCCTTCGCGCCGGCATCCGTGAACAGGGCCACCGGATTGAATGCGACGTTCACTTTTACGGTTGTAGTCGTTGGCGACATTGTCGGGACCGGCGCCGAGTTCGCAACCGTGACGTTGCGTGTAAACATGTTGCTGCCGCCGTTGCCGTCGATGACGGTGACCGTCACCGCATAAATGCCATTGTCGGCAAACGTGTGTGTTGGTGCAACGCCGGAGCCGGTCAATCCATCACCGAAATTCCAGCTGTAGGTCAACACATCGTTGTCGGCGTCGGTCGATGCTGCTGCACTGAAGCTTGTGGCAACGCCTTCGGTCGCGCCAACTACCGATGCGATATCGGCAACTGGAGCGCAGTTGCGCACTTCGATCTTGCACTGAATCTGCTCAGGAAGTGCTGAAGCAAAATCATAACCGGTGGAACGCTGAATCTTGTCGATAGTTGTGAGGTATCGATTATACGTGCCCGATCCTGATGCATCGTTTGGCATGTTGATCGCGATCACTTGAACATCGGATGGCGCAGTAATTCCGTTGACGCTACGCGTGTCGGGAACCACAATCGCGACTTTCCAGAGCGAATCCGGAACCGCGATGTGACCAAGGCCGGTCATGAATCCGAGTCCGTCAACACCCGCGCCCGAACGATTCTTCGTAAAGATTCCGCCCGCCACGATATAGATCTCGGCTGAGCCGACTGCTTGTGTGCGCAGATAATTCTCGAGATCGCCCCACGCGCCCGCATTTGCCGTCTGATTTTGCGGAAGCATGTTTGACAGAAAGAACGTTGGGGCATTGTCACCGGGGGACGCTGCCCAATCGGCCGACGGCGACAGGTGGCCACGTGAATAAATGCCGCCGTTGATCCAGTCGTTCGTGTCGAATGCTTTAATGCCAAGTCGCGTCAGCGCGGTGTCCGCGGTAAAGCAGTTGCAGCGTGATGCACTTCCCTTGTGCGACGCATCCAGATTCCAGCTTACCCAGTTCGGTCCGCCGTGGTTCACGTTGTACGACAACGTGTAATTCCGTCGCGCAATGATGACATCGTCGCTTGGATCAGCATCGGTGGGAAAACCCAACTCGGTGTTGTGACCAACGCGCGCGGCCGCCGACGGTATTTCGATGTCGGTGACAACAGTCGTGGAGCCACTCGAGATGCCATCACTTTTCGCAGTGGCAGTCAGTATCGTGGAACCCGCGCCCTTCGCGGTAACGACACCGGTGTTGGCGTCAACCACGAGAACATTCGTGTTGGACGATGACCAGAGTACGTCAGCATTGCCGACTGG
>JBDTTO010000830.1:0-2332 GCA_039930585.1 Gemmatimonadaceae bacterium | reverse complement strand
TTGCTTGATCGCGCCGACAAACAACGCGCCGAAGAATTGCCGTTGATGCCGTTTGCGGATCAGATGCTTGGGCTGCAGGACACACGTCGCGAAATGAAGCCGCTTGATCCCGCGACGACCGCGCAACTGCTGTCGAAACTGGCGAAGCAAGTCGACAGCGTGCGCGCACTGTTTGAACCACCAGCCGGTGGCGGCCGTGGTGGTGCGGGCGCAGCGGGTGCGGCTGCAGGCGCTGCGGCAACTGGCGACACGCCGCAAACACAACAGGTGCGTGTGCAAGCGCCAAAAGTTTCACGCACAGTTGCCAATCGCGCCGCCGATGACATGGCGCAACTCCGTTCAACGGTGACTGGCTGGTATCGCTATTACGACGGCTACGATCCGATGTTTTCGTGGTGGATGAAAGCTCCGTACGCGAAACTTGATTCAGCTCTCAATCGCTACACGCGCACGCTGCGTGAACGTGTTGTCGGATTGCCGGCCGCGTCAGGTGCTGTCGCAGCTGGCGGACGAGGTGGTGGCGGCGGTGGCGGTGGAGGTGGTGGTGGCGGTGGCGGTGGCGCCAGCAACGACGGCCCGATCATTGGCGATCCAATTGGTGCAGAAGGGCTCAAGGCCGATCTCGTTCATGAGATGATTCCGTACACGCCCGAAGAACTCATCGCGATTGCCGAAAAAGAATACGCATTCAGTTTGAGCGAAGCCAAAAAAGCCGCGCGCGAAATGGGGCTGGGCGACGACTGGAAAGCAGCGATGGAAAAAGTGAAGAACACGTACGTCGAACCGGGCAAACAGACGGAGTTGATTCGTGGTCTCGCACGCGATGCCGAAGCATTTTTTGACAAGCACGATTGGGTCACGATTCCGGCGCTGGCTCGGGAAGATTGGCGCATGGATATGCTGAGCCCAGATCGTCAGAAGGCGAGCCCGTTCTTCCTGGGTGGCGAAGCGATTCTGGTCGCCTATCCAACAGACGACATGTCCGAAGACGAAAAGTTGATGAGTTTGCGCGGTAACAATCCGCACTTCTCACACGCAACTGTATTTCATGAATTGAATCCCGGTCACCATCTGCAGGGGTTCATGCAGGCGCGTTACAACCAGCACCGTCGTTTGTTTTCAACGCCGTTCTGGAACGAAGGACAGAGTTTGTACTGGGAAATGTTCTTGTGGGATCACGACTTTCACGTGACCCCCGAAGATCGTATGGGTGCTCTGTTCTGGCGCATGCATCGCAGTGCGCGCATCATCTTCTCGCTCAATTTCCACCTGGGCAAGATGACGCCCGATCAGGCCATTCAATTCCTGGTTGACACGGTTGCATTCGAACGCGCGAATGCCGAAGCCGAAGTGCGTCGTTCGTTTAACGGCAGCTATTCACCGTTGTATCAGGCGGCATACATGTTGGGCGGACTCGAACTGCGCGCGTTGCATCACGAAATCGTTGACACAAAAAAGATGACAGATCGCGAGTTCCACGACGCACTGCTGCAGGGAGGACCAATGCCGATCTCGATGATTCGCGCGCGACTGCTGGACAAGGTTGTACTGACGCGAGGCGGCACACCGGATTGGAAGTTTGCGGATCAATTACCACCGCCAATACCAAGACCAGAAAAGAAGAAGTAGCACGCAATCAGCAAACAGAAAAAAGCCCCTCGCTGCATTTCGCGGTGAGGGGCTTTTCTGTTTGCGTTACTTCAAGCTACACGAGCCGTTGGAACTACGGCGTGATGGTGATGCTGATCGGACCTGACGTGCCAATCGACAGTTTCGAGTCGCGTGCCAACATTGCGAACGTATACGTTCCCACTGGCAGGTTGCTGACAGTAAGCGTTGTACCGTAACCCAACGCCCTGCCACCGCCGTAAGTGATCGTCCACAACACGTTTGCTCCGGTTATCGCTCCGTCTTCCGGATCGAGTGCACTACCTGTGAATGTCACCGGCGTGCCCGCTTTCGCCGTGAATCCAGCTGACGGCGTCAGAACGGTTACAACCGGCTTTTGATTCACTGCTGGTGCGGCAGTAACTGTTATCGAGATCGATGCACTGCCCGCAGCGTTCTTTGAATCCTTGACGGAAAGCGTAATGGTGTGGGTACCCACACTCAACGCGCTCGTGGAGAGCGAAGCACCGGTGCCGAGTGTACCGGAAACGTTGCTGCTCCACGTGAGCGATGCACCGCCAAGCGAACCATCTTCCGGATCGTTACCTGTTCCGGAAAAACTGATCGACGTTCCCTGCACAACCGACGTGCCGTTTGCCGGCGATGTAATGACGGCCGTTGGCGCCTGATTCGCAGTAATCGTGACGCTGCGCGAATCGGAATT
>JBDTTO010000829.1:0-2335 GCA_039930585.1 Gemmatimonadaceae bacterium | reverse complement strand
CGTGGTGTTCACGCCCAGCAGGTCGAAGTTGTACGACATGTACCAGAGGTGCTTGCTGAGTCGCGCATTCACGTCCGCGCCGGCCTTGATGAGATCTTCCATCAACTCCAGGTACGTTGTCTTCTGCTGATACTGTGCCGTTGGCTGCGGATACAACGACTTGGCCGCCCACTGCACGTTGATCGTGGTGTACAGCGGCGTGGCGCCGGCGTCACTGGCCAACTTTGGATCGGCCTTGTCTTCCTTCAACAAAACTTCTGCGAGATCGAAGTGGCCGTTGATCGTGGCCATCAACAACGGGCTGGTATGATCGCCCTCGCTGACGTGATTGATCTTCGCACCGGCTTTGATCAGCGCCTTGGCTGATTCGACGTTGCCCTGACGAACCGCAAAGAGCAGTGGCGTGAGTCCGCCCTTGTTGCCAACGAGATCGCCGTATGACAAACCGGCTGCGCGTTGTCCGCCGGCCGGCACGTTTTGCTGCGAGCCCTGCGTCCCACCGATAATCGGTTGTTCGTCAGCAGCGGGCTTCTCGGCCATTGCCTTTGGCGCCGCGGCCGCCAGTGCCGAGTCGGCGGCGGTCTTTGCGATCGGGATGCTGACCGTTTTGGCTACGTCAGAATCCTTCGCTTTTTTCTCGTCCTTCTTGTCGTTTTTCTTGTCTTTCTTTTCGTCAGCCTTGGGTGCGGCCGCGGCGGCAAGCTTCGCCGCGTCATTGGCCGGCGGAATGCCCGCATTGGCCGTCTCGGCGGCCATGACCTTGTCTACTTTTTCGGCGCCCGTTGCTGTTGTGGGAACGACGCCCGCGAGTTTTGCGCCGGTAGCTGCCGCACCACGTCCGGCTTCCGCGCCTGCGGGTGAAGTTGGCGAAGTCGCGACCGCCCCTGAGGCTCCAGCGCGTGGTGCGACGCCTGATGCCGGAGCGCCGGGCGCTCCACCTGCACCGCGTGGTGAACCAGCCGCAGGCAACGCCGGCGCTGTTTCTGCGGCCTTAAGTGCCGCGACCTTGCGATTACGCAACGCGTTGGACGCGCGATCCGCCTTCTCGCGCTCCGCCATGTTTTCGACTTTGGAAACGGCTTCGACGTTCGCGCCCTTTGATACAAGCGCCTGAATCGCGGCCACACGATCGTACGTGGCCGCCCACATCAGTGGCGTCTGGTCATACGCCGATTCTTTCGCATCAACTTTCGCTTTGAAATCAAGCAATGCGTTGACGGCTTCGATGTTGCCTTGCGCCGCCGCCATGTGCAGCGGCGTTGCACCGCCCGATGATGTCGCGGCATTCGGATTTGCACCCGACTCGAGCAACGCACGCACTGCCGCACCACGACCTGCCTGTGCGGCAAGATGCAACGGCGTGTAGCTGCCATCACGTGTGGTTGTTTCGAGACGCGCACCGGCAAACACCAATGTCTTGACGGACGCTGCATCACCACGAGCCGCCGCCCAGTGCAACGCGGTCATGCCATCGGCCTGCGCGGCATTGGCATCAACACCCTGCTTGAGCAGACTGCGCACTTTCGCGCTGTCGCCGCGCATCGCAGCATCGGCAACGGGTGAATCAGTCGAGAACGTGAGTGCAGACGTGGTGCCGACACGCGCAAAGGAATTCGGCGCAGACGCTGACAACAGCGCCGCCGCAACCAATGCGGCCGCTGCTACGTAACCGGGACCGCGAAAAATTCGCGGCAGGGGACGATTGTGTGAACGATGTTTACGCATGTATCAGGCGCTCGCGCGAAGGTTGAGTGCATCCGTGCTGTCGCCAAACTGCTTCATGTCGTTCATGCCCAACGTGTGCATGATTGCAAGCATCGCGTTGGCCATGGGCGTGCCATCCGGCGCCTTGATGTGCGCGTTGCCCTGCAGTTTGCCGTTCGCGCCGCCCAACAGCATGAGCGGAACACGACGATGGTTGTGCAAGTTGGAATCGCCCATCGGTGAGCCGTACATGATGAGCGTTTTGTCGAGCAGATTCTTGTCGCCTTCCTGAATGCTCTTGAGCTTGTCGAGGAAATACGGCAACAGCGCGACGTGGTACTTGTTGATGAGCTGGAATTCCTTGACGCCCTTTTCGTTGCCGCCGTGATGCGACGCCGGATGGAACGGCTTGTCCGACTCGGACTCCGTATACACTCGGCTTGATCCATCGCGGCCCATCTTGAACGAGAAGACGCGCGTGACGTCGGAGGCAAACGCAAGCGCCTGCAAATCGAACATCAACTTCACGTGTTCGCTGTACGAATCCGGCACGCCGGCCGGTGCTTCCGGCATTTCACGCACATCGCCGCTGGTGTTGCGCGCTTCAACCAACTGAATGCGACGCTCGAGT
>JBDTTO010000828.1:0-2339 GCA_039930585.1 Gemmatimonadaceae bacterium | reverse complement strand
CGAAGCGGCCGGCGGCCGAATCGAAGGCTAAGGAGAAAGCTCCGCGCATGGCGCAGCAGCAAGGTTCAAATCAGGCGGCGCAGGCTGTCGCCAATATTTACCAGACGCCCGAACTGTGGGCGAAGATCACCTTCACGTTCCTGTGCATGGTGATCTATCGGACCGGCGCGCATATCACCGCGCCGGGCATCGACGTTCAGGCGCTCACGGATTATTTCGCGACGCAGAACAACGGTCTTCTCTCGCTCTACGACTTGTTCGTGGGCGGTGGATTGTCGAAAGCCACGTTGTTCGCGTTGGGCATCATGCCGTACATCTCGTCCAGTATTTTTGTGCAGATCGCCGGCGCAGTTATGCCTGCGGTCGACAAGATGCAGAAGGACGAAGAGGGCCGGAAAAAGCTCACGCAGTACACGCGTTACGCGACGGTTATCCTCGCAATTATTCAGGCTTACGGATTCACGCTGTTTGTCAGCAACCTGCCAAACGCCGTTCGTAATCCAGGATTCGGATTCTCGTTGCAGATGATTCTGTTTCTTACCACGGGCGCGATGTTTGTCATGTGGCTGGGCGAACAGATCACGGAGCGTGGACTTGGCAACGGTGCATCACTGATCATCTTCTTCTCAATCGTCGAGCGTATGTGGCCGTCGATTGTGCGGACGTTCAGCTACGTCACGACGGGCACAGTGTCACCACTGTCGCTGGTTGTGCTCGCAGCCATCATGGTTGGTGTCGTTGCTGGCGTTGTTGCAATTACGGTCGCGGCTCGACGCATTCTCATTCAGATTCCGCAGCGCACGATGGCTCGCGGACGTCAGCGTGAAGCGGCGCGCAACTTCATTCCGCTGCGCATCAACACGGCCGGCGTTATGCCGATCATCTTTGCGCAGTCGGTCATCGTGATTCCAGGCGCCATCGCACAGTTCAGCGGTAACGCGAAAGCGCAGGAAATTGCCGAGTACTTCAACCCAACGGGACCAAACCCGTGGTTGTACTTCATTCTCTCGGCGACCCTCATTCTGCTGTTCACGTATTTCTACACGTCCATCATCTTCAACCCGGTCGATCTGGCCGAGAATCTGAAGAAGCAGGGCGGCTTTGTTCCTGGCATCAAGCCTGGCGCGAAGACGGCGGAATACATCGAGACAGTGGTTGAGCGCATCACGTTGCCGGGCGCAATCTTCCTCACGTTCATTGCGTTGATGCCGGTTATCATCGCTCGCATCATCAACGTGCCGTTTGCATTCGGTGGTACGTCGCTGCTGATCGTGGTTGGTGTGGCGCTTGATACGATGGCGCAGATGCAGCAGCACTTGTTGCTGCGCAAGTACGACGGCTTCATGAAGAAGGGTCGCGTTCGCTTCCGCGGACGGCAGGCCACCCAGGGCTTCTAAGCGGGAGCGGTAACAAACGATGGTTATCGTTCTGCTTGGTCCGCCTGGCGCGGGCAAGGGAACTCAAGGCGAGCGGCTTGCTGCTCGCCTTGCTATTCCCAAGATCGCCACGGGCGATGTATTGCGTGCCGCAGTGAAGGAAGGCACGCCGATGGGCTTGCAAGCCAAAGCCGTGATGGAGCGCGGTGATCTGGTGCCCGATAGCGTCATCATGGGCATCATGAAGGAAGCGCTCTCACAACCGTCCGCCGCCAAAGGCGTGATTCTCGACGGTGTCGTACGTACCACGCCGCAAGCAGACGGCCTCTCAAAAATGTTGAGCGAACTTGGTCGCCAGGTTGATCATGTGTTGCTCTTCGACATTGCTGACGAAGAACTCGTACAGCGTCTGAGCGGACGTACTACGTGCGAAACGTGTCAGCGCACATTCTTCGGGCGTGAGCCGGGCGAAACGTGTCAGGTGGACGGCCAGCAAGGAAAGCTGGTGCGTCGTGCTGATGACGAGCCCGCGGCTGTGCGCAAACGTTTGAGCGTGTATCGCGATCAAACTGCGCCGGTTATTGACTGGTACAAAGCTGCCGGCGACAAACTTCGCACGATTGACGCGTCGGGCTCGCTTGAAGACGTCGAAGCTCGCGCGTTACAGGCGCTGGGCCAGGCCACTTCGGGCCAGAGCGAGTAGTGGCCAAAGTGGATGGTGGTCCGTCGTCGCAATTGAAGTCGCCGCGCGAAGTGGAAATCATGGCGCGTGGCGGCGTCATTCTGTACAACACGCTTGAGCACATGCGCAAGCATGTCGCGGCTGGTATCACTACCGGCGAATTGGATGCGCTCGCCGAAGCCTTTATTCGCAGTCACAAGGGCGCAGAACCAGCGTTCAAGGGGCTGTACGGCTTTCCGGGCAGTGCATGTATCTCGGTCAATGAAGAAGTCGTGCACGGC
>JBDTTO010000827.1:0-2345 GCA_039930585.1 Gemmatimonadaceae bacterium | reverse complement strand
TTCAAGATGGAAGTGCACAGCGGCTTTCGTACCCCCGACCATAACGCGGGCGTCGAAGGCTCTGCGCGCGACAGTCGACACCTGTACGGCGACGCGGCAGACGTAGCCATTGATGCTGATGGCGATGGACGCCTTACCATTTTTGATGCATATCGCGTTGAAATGGCGGTCGACTGGGTGGAACGTTTGCATCCGGAGCTGGCTGGCGGACTCGGCGTGTATTCAAGCCGTCGCTTCCCAACGCCATATTGTCACATCGACGCGCGCGGCGAACGTAAACGCTGGCGCGGCTGATCTAACCCGCCTCGCGCTCGCGCAGGAGACGCTGTGAATCCCTACATTCGCGATCGCATCCAGAGAAAACTCGAAACACTCTCCGACGAGCGCCTGTATCAGGTGCTCGATTACGTCGAGTTTCTGGAAGTGAAATACGCCGAGCGTGCCGCATCGCCAGTCAGCTTCTTCCAGCGGTTCACCGAAAGCGTTGAGGACAAGATGCGCGTCGGCGGATTGTCCGTTGGTGCGATCACGGAAACTGTTGGTATCCTCAACAAGGCCGCCAACGTACTGAATGGCGTGGCGCAGTCCACCATGTCCGTTGCGTCAGATGTCGCCAGCGCCGCCGCACGAGCGGTGGACCAGGTTAGCGCACCATCAGCACCAGCCAATCCAAACGCCGCCTTGCCGGGTACAAAGCCGCCAACCGGGGCGCAGCCATCTGCGTTGCCGCCTGATCCCGCCAGCTGACGACACCCGAACGCAGTTCGAGATTACACATGGACGATAAAGAGACCGAGCGCGAAGCACGTCGCGAGGCAGCACGCGCACGCGTCGAAGCCGGCGTACAAGAGCGCCTGTTGGCGCGCCGCGCACGTGAGCGCGAAGAAGATGTCAAAGCTGGTCGGCCACAGCGCGGCCTGTTCACGAGCCGTCGTCATGTGCGTGGCGATGACGACGATCGTGATGATGATCATGCACGCGACGAGCGCAGTCGCCGTGACCGCGGGGGCGATGAAAGTCGCGGCACCGGATTTTTCGGTTCACGTCGTGCGCGTCGTGACGAAAAGGATCGCCCACGCACGGGCGCCAAACGCAGCGTGATGAAGGCGATCACACAATTGCCGTCGTATTTTCGGTTGTTGCTCGGCCTCATCAGTGATAGCCGAGTGTCCAAGGTTGATCGATTCTTCGTGATTGCGGCGGCGGCGTACATTCTGTCCCCAATCGATTTCGTGCCGGACATCATTCCGTTTTTTGGCGAAGTCGATGACGTATTTTTGCTGATGCTTGCACTGCAGCGGCTCGTCAACAACGCGGGACGTTCGGTCATTCTCACGCATTGGCGCGGCAATCCGGACGAAGTGCACAATCTGAACTTTGCGCGCATCGTTTCGGCAGCGGGATTTTTCCTGCCGTCACAAATCAAGCGTCGGCTGTTTCGCATGGCCGGAATCGGACGCAAGAAACGCTGACACGCCTGCAGTAATTGAGTAATCGCCAACGCGAGCGCTGGACTTGTCCTCACTCGGCGTCTATCGTTCGCTATGGCACCCTCAACAACAAATTCCGCGAATGGCCCGCAAGGGTCTTCACGTGTTCGGCAGGACTTTGCGCTGACGTTTGATGACGTGTTGCTCGCGCCGCGTCACTCGCTCAAGCACCCCAAGGAAGTCGATATTCGGTCACGATTGACGCGCGGAATCGCGCTCAACGTGCCGCTCGTTTCCTCCGCCATGGACACCGTCACCGAAAGCGAAATGGCTATTGCCATGGCTCGGGCGGGCGGCATCGGCGTCCTTCACAAAAACATGTCGATCGACCGGCAGGCCGCAGAAGTCGACCGCGTGAAGCGCTCCGAAAGTGGGATGATTCGAAATCCCATCACACTTTCGCCCGACGCATCGCTGCGGGAGGCCGTGTCGTTGATGAGTCGTTTCCGGATATCAGGCGTGCCCATCATCAATGCTGCCGGCATTCTGGTGGGCATTATTACGAATCGCGACCTGCAGTTCGAACGCGACCTGGAACGTCCGCTGCGCGACGTCATGACATCCGATCGGCTGGTGACTGCGCCGCTCGGTACCACGCTCGATGATGCCGAACGAATCCTCGCCAAACACCGCATCGAAAAATTGCCGGTGGTGGACGAGACGGGATTGCTCAAAGGGTTGATCACCGTCAAGGACATTCACAAGCGCCGTCAGCATCCGGATGCAAACAAGGATGTTCACGGCCGTTTGCGTGTTGCTGCGGCAATCGGTGCGGGTGGCGACTATCTCGATCGCGCGCGCGCGCTGGTGGAAGCCGGAGTCGACGTGCTGGTGGTCGATACCGCGCACGGTCAT
>JBDTTO010000826.1:0-2346 GCA_039930585.1 Gemmatimonadaceae bacterium | reverse complement strand
CGATAGAATCGGGTGCCGTGTATTGCGAATAACCGCCAAACAGTTCGTCGCCACCGTCACCCGAGAGCGCGACCGTTACGTGTTGGCGAGTGACCGCCGAAACAAGAAGTGTTGGCAGGGCCGATGGGTCCGCAAATGGCTCATCAAAAATAGATGGCAGGCGTTCTACAAATTGCAGCGCGTCGTCGGCGGCGAGGAGAATTTCTGTATGATCGGTTCCCAGGTGCTGGGCGACGGCGCGCGCGAATGGACTTTCGTCATGGGAATTTTCGCGGAAACCGATCGTGAACGTTCGGACCGGCCGGTTAGCGACTTTTTGCATCAGGCTGACAATGAGCGAGCTGTCGATGCCGCCCGAGAGAAATGCGCCTACCGGAACATCGGCGACCATTTCATCACCCACGACTTCGGTGAGCAGCGCATCCAGTGCGATCGTGGCACTCTCGTCATCGGCGTAGGGCGCGATTGCGTCCGGGCGCCGCAAGGTATCAAGCACATTCCAGTACGTTTCCGTTCGCACGTGCGGAACGCCATTCCGGCTGCTGACCACCGCGTACGAGCCCGGATGCAGTGGTGTCACGGTTCGGTAAATGGATTGGCCGCCGCCAACGTAACCGTCGCGCAATACCGCGGCGATCGCGTCCGGATTGATGTCGCGGGGAAACCCCGCCAGGGTGCGGATCGCCTTGATTTCAGAGGCGAATGCGAGTTGCCCGGCAAACGGCGCGATAAAGAGCGGCTTCTCGCCCATGCGATCTCGCGCAAGCCACAGCTCTTCGGCGGCGGCATCCCAGACGGCAATGGCGAACATTCCCGCCAGGCGAGGAAGCGTTGCTGAAATGCCCCACAGTTCAAAGCCGGCGAGCATGACTTCGGTATCCGACGTGCCGCGGAATTGCGCACCCTTCGCCAATAATTCGTCGCGCAATCGGCGGAAATTATAGATCTCGCCGTTGAAGACCGTAGTGAACCGTCCGCTCCGCGAGCGCATGGGCTGCGCTCCAGTCGGGGACAAGTCAACAATGGACAATCGACGGTGGCCGAGTGCGATGCCCCGGTCGGTGTCGTGCCAGTGTCCGTCAGCGTCGGGGCCCCGGTGTGCAAGCGCGTCGGTCATGCGTTCGAGCGCGGCGGTCGCTATATCGGCGTTGGTTCCGGCCGGACGCCAGAAACCGGCTATTCCGCACATGGCGCGACGGGCTGTTGGCTGAAGTGCATCTCAGAAAGTGAAAGCGTGCGGCGGCGTTCCGGCCCGACGGGCGCAGAATTCTCGTGCTACCCTACGGACCAATATAGGCCTGCGGTCGTCACGATTGCGCTTGTCAGATTGTGGGTGTGCCTCGCCGTGTTCGCGCTGGTACATTTCGCGTGTTCGGAGGGCCGTAGCAAACGATTGGGAGCCAGCGAGATGACCGAGAAAAACGTCGACGGAGACCGCCCAGTGAGCGCGCTTGAATTGCGTGACACGCGCACGGGCCAGAGTTATAGCACCCCGATTGTCACGGAAGGTCCCGAAGGGGACACTTACGTGCGCGCAATGGATTTGCGAAAAGTGAAACAGGATGCCGGTGAGTTTGGATTACTCACTTACGATCCTGCATTCATGAACACCGCATCCTGTCGCAGCGCCATCACCTTCATCGATGGTGACAAAGGTATTCTGCGATATCGCGGATATCCCATCGAACAGCTGGCAGAAAAAGCCACGTTTCTGGAAACCGCGTACTTGCTGCGAAACGGCGAATTGCCGACGCAGGGTGAGTACGACAAATGGGTGAATGACATCACGTATCACACGTACGTGCATGAAAACATCCGCAAGTTTCTGGAAGGGTTTCGTTACGACGCGCACCCGATGTCGATGCTGTGCAGCGCGACGGCCGCTCTTTCGAGCTTTTATCCGCAGGCGCGCGACATTCACGATCCCGAGCAGCGTTACATCTCAACCGTTCGGTTGATTTCGAAGCTGCCCACGATTGCGGCGTTCGCGTATCGCCATGTGAAGGGATTGCCCTTCATCTACCCCGACAATGATCTCGGCTACGTCGAGAATTTCCTGTCGATGGTGGCGCGCATGTCGGAGTCCAAGTACGAAGCGAATCCGATTTTTGTGAAGGCGCTGGAAGTGTTGTTCATCCTGCATGCCGATCACGAACAGAACTGCTCAACGAGTGCGGTGCGCGCCGTTGGATCGTCAGGTGTTGATCCGTTCTCGGCGGTGTCGGCGGGTATTGCGGCGTTGTTTGGTCCGCTGCACGGTGGTGCGAACGAAGCCGTGTTGCGCATGATTCAGCAGATCGGCGACAAGAAAAATATTCCGGCGTTCATTGAGTCGGTAAAGAGTGG
>JBDTTO010000825.1:0-2346 GCA_039930585.1 Gemmatimonadaceae bacterium | reverse complement strand
CAGGAACCGGCAAAACATACGCAGCATGGCTTGGTCCGGTGCTCGAAGCACTCTCGGAAGCACCAAAGAAAAAGAAAAAGCCGGTTGTTGACAGCAAGGTTCAGCGCGCGATATCCGAACCACTGCGCGTGTTGTGGATTACGCCACTTCGAGCACTGGCTGCCGACACCGAGCAGGCATTGCGCGCGCCCATTGAAGGGCTTGGACTTCCCTGGACGATCGAATCACGGACGGGCGACACATCCGCATCACTGCGACGCAAACAGAAGCAACGTTTGCCCACCGCGCTCATCACAACACCAGAATCGTTGTCGCTGTTGTTGTGCCGACCCGAACACAAAGAACTCTTCGCGCGTTTGCAATGTGTCGTGGTTGATGAATGGCACGAGCTCATGTCGACGAAACGCGGCGTGCAGGTTGAATTGGGGCTCGCGCGACTGCGACGCATCTGCCCCACACTTCGCACATGGGGACTCTCGGCCACACTGGGCAATCTCGCCGAGTCGGCTGCAACGCTTCTTGGTATGGATGAAGGCGGCGAGCCGAATGCTGCGCGACTTGTGCAGGGCTTCGTGCCAAAGTCCGTGGAGGTCGAAGCGCTGTTGCCCACAACGATGGATCGCTTTCCCTGGGCCGGGCACCTCAATACGAAATTGCTTCCGCAGGTGATGCAACGATTGCGCGAAGCCGAAAGCGCGATTGTGTTTACCAACACGCGTTCGCAGTGCGAAATCTGGTTTCAATCCATTATCGCCGCCGATCCTACATGGTTTGAGTTCACCGCCATTCATCACGGTTCGCTCGATCGCGATCGGCGACAGGATGTGGAAGATGGTTTGAAAACGGGACGTTATCGCATTGTTGTTGCCACATCATCACTCGACCTCGGCGTTGATTTCGCGCCCGTTGATCTGGTGTTGCAAGTTGGAAGTCCGAAAGGCGTTGCACGATTGCTGCAACGCGCTGGACGATCAGGACATTCACCCGGTCGAGTATCGCGCGTAGTGTGCGTGCCAACGCATGCGTTTGAATTGATAGAAGTTGCGGCCGCGCGAGACGCTATCGCGGCGGGGAAGATCGAATCGCGCGAACCGATTGATCGCCCATTGGATTTACTCACGCAACATCTCGTTACGTTGGCCGTGGGCGGCGGCTTTACGCGTGACGGCGTGTTATCCGAACTCCGTTCCACGCGCGCGTTCTCGGAACTCACCGAGAAAGAACTCGATTGGGCGCTGGATTTCGTCACGCGCGGGGGCGATGCACTAAAGGCCTATCCCGAATACGCGCGCGTCATTGTTGAAGGTGACCGATACGTCGTTTCGAGTGCGCAAATGGCGCGACGACACATGATGAACATCGGTACCATTGTGAGTGACGCGTCAATCACGGTGCGTTACCTGCGAGGGGGCCGCCTTGGCACGGTAGAAGAAAGCTTCATCGCACGCCTTTCACCCGGTGACAAATTCATTTTCTCCGGTACGCCATTGGAGTTTGTACGTGTTCGTGATTTGACCGCGTGGGTTCGACGCGCAAAATCTGTCGCCGGCGCGATTCCACGTTGGGCCGGCGCGCGCATGCCGTTGTCAACGGAATTATCGCTGGCGGTTCGTGCGCGACTCGAACGTGCCCGCACTGGCGACTTCTCTGGCGCAGACATGGAAGCCGTTCGACCGGTGCTCGAACTGCAAGCCGCCCGGTCTGCCATTCCAAAAATTGATGAACTGTTGATCGAACACTGTGAAACGCGAGATGGTCATCACCTGTGGGTCTATCCATTTGAAGGCCGACTTGTGCACGAAGGATTGTCCGCGTTGCTGGCGTATCGCATGTCGCAGATCGCACCAATTTCGTTCAGCTTTTCCAGCAATGATTACGGTTTCGAACTCTTGTCTCCAACCGCTGCCCCATTGGTCGAAGCATTGGAGAACGGATTGTTTTCATCAACGCATCTGCTGGCCGACATCACGCAAAGTCTCAATGCGGCGGAGTTGGCGCGTCGACAGTTCCGCGAAATTGCGCGCGTAGCGGGTTTGGTGTTCAGCGGGTATCCCGGGCAGTCGAAGTCACTTAAGCAAGTGCAAGCGTCAAGCAGTTTGTTGTATGACGTTTTTGTGCGGTACGATCCAGGAAATTTGTTAGTCGCGCAGGCGCACCGCGAAGTGCTTGAACGCCAACTCGAAGTGAGTCGCATCGGGCGCGTGGTGAACCGACTGTCGCACAGCACCGTGCGAATCATGCACGTCGATAGACCTACACCGCTGGCCTTCCCACTGTTGGTAGATTCCAATCGGGCAAAGGTCAGCAGTGAGAAACTCGCTGACCGCGTGCGCCGGATGACCGTTT
>JBDTTO010000824.1:0-2347 GCA_039930585.1 Gemmatimonadaceae bacterium | reverse complement strand
GTGACTCTCATCACGCATATGCAGCCTTCTACAGCGACGATGCGTTCACTCCGTAGATCGCCTGCAGCAATCCGAGCGCGACAAATCCAATCAGCGCGCCGAATCCGAGTATGAGTATCGGTTCGATGAGCGTTACTGCCTTCGAAAGTTGTCGTTGGACTTCGGCGTCCAGCGCGTCGGCAGCGCGAGAAGAAAGCACCGCGAGTGCACCTGATGCCTCACCCGCGTTCAGCAGCTGTACTGCGAGCGGAGGTAAGGTGTTGGCGGTTGAGGCTGATAACGAACTTCCGTTGCGCACCTGGGACTCGGCTTGCTCCAGCTGCATTTGTAACGCCGCATTTGATACTGTGCCGCGCGCAAGTTGCATGGCGGATAACAAATCAACGCCGCTTGGAAGTGCGAGCGCCAATGTGCGCGTGTAGCGAGCTGCACCCATAAATCTTTCAAGTTCGCCCACGACGGGCAATGTCAGTCGTGCCGCGTGCCATCGACGCTGATTGCCCTCGCGTGAAATCCAAGTGCGCCATCCCGCGACTGTTGCAATCGCCAGTAATAGCATTGCTGGCCAGCCGACCGTGAAGGTTGTGCTCACGGCCATCAGTGCGCGCGTGCTCCATGGCAGCGCGCTGCCCGTCTGTTGCAACAGTATCGCAAAGCGCGGAACCACTACGAGCATGATCACCGTCACGCCAAAAATTGCGGCGACACCAAGCAGCGATGGATATAAAAGCGCCGCGCGCATGCGCGCACGCAATTCATCGGAGCGTTCCAGGTGTTCGGCCAATCGCGCAAGTGCGGTATCGAGTGTGCCCGTTGCTTCACCCGTCGCCGATAACGCAGAAAACAGCGATGGAAATAACTTCTGCGCCCGAAATGATTCTGCGAGCGAGCGACCGTTTCGCACATCGCTTCGAACGGCTGCAAACGCGTCGCGCAATTCAAGCGCGGGCGATTGCGTTGCTGCGTACGTCAATGCCTGGTCGAGCGGAACACCACTTGCAAGCAGCGTAGAAATTGCCCGCGTGACAGTTGCCAGCGCGCCAGCCGGAATGCCGCGCGAAGTCTTTACACGCACGGCCGATTGTTTCGGCCAGAGTTCTGTCACCCACAGCGCGCGTCTTCGCAGCAGGTCAACAGCGCTTTGCTCCGACTCTGCGTCTATCTCGCCCTCTTGCATTGCACCGCCAGCGTCTGCCGCGCGATATCCGAATCGATTCGTGCTCAACGCGCTTCGTCCTCGCTGACCACGCGCACTACTTCATCCACGGTTGTTACGCCTTGCTGCACCAGTCGCCAGCCGTCTTCGCGCAGAGTGCGGACGTGTTGCGTGCGCGCCGAGGTACGTAGATCATCGAGTGATGCACCGGCGACGATGAGCGCGCGCAGCACGTCGTTGATCACCAGGAGTTCTGCAATTGCAGCGCGACCCTGAAATCCTGTGTGCGCGCATTTTTCGCAACCAACTGCTCGTCGCACTCGTTCGGGTGCGTCGCTGCCCATCAACGCGCGCTCGGACGTCGATGCAACGTCCCATCTGGCGCAATCGTCGCAGAGTGTTCGCACGAGCCGTTGCGCCAGGACACCCTGCACGGTTGCGGCCACCAGATAGGGCGCAATGCCCATTTCGGTCAGTCGCGTAATTGCGCTGGCCGCGTCGGTGGTGTGCAACGTGCTTAACACCAAATGACCGGTGAGCGCCGCCTGAACGGCGATTTCAGCTGTTTCGGTATCGCGCATTTCGCCAACGAGAATCACGTCCGGATCATGCCGCAGAATCGCACGCAGTGCGTTTGCAAATCCGAAACCGGCCTTGGTGTTGACGGGCAGCTGCGTGATTCCGTCCAGCCGATACTCAACGGGATCTTCAACAGTTACCACTTTGATCCCCGGCACGCTGCGCGCGGCGAGCGCGGCGTACAGCGTGGTCGTCTTGCCAGATCCGGTTGGACCAGTAACAAGTACCAATCCCGAACTGCGCGAAAGCAGGGCAGTGAATCGTTCGTGAATATCCGGCGCAATTCCAAGCGTGGTTAGCGTTCGGGACGTGCTGCCTCCGTCAAGCAAACGCAACACGATGCTCTCGCCATGCAGCGCCGGCAGTGTTGAGACACGAACGTCCACATCGCGCTCGGCAACACGCACGCGCGCTCGACCATCCTGCGGCAGACGACGCTCGGCGATGTCCAGACCGGCCAATACTTTGATGCGCGACAGCACGGCGGCCTGAAACGGCTTGCCCAGTGTTTGTGCATCGCGCAACACACCGTCAAGGCGGAATCGAACGCGCAGCCCCGTTGTTGTTGACTCAACGTGAATGTCGCTCGCGCGCGCCTGCAGCGCTTCGGCA
>JBDTTO010000823.1:0-2350 GCA_039930585.1 Gemmatimonadaceae bacterium | reverse complement strand
AAAACAAAAAGTATTGTTCGCACGCTCAGCGAAGACATTCGTGGCGAATCCGACTTGCAGGGTGTGCTGGAGTTTTTGCAGGCGCTTGAACAGGGGCCAAAACTCGTGCGTGTAACACGCATCGATATTTCGCGTCCAACGCGTGATGCTGACGACATTGAAACCTTGTTGTTTGCTGCAACCGTGACAGCATTCGCGCTGCCGCCGGAACCAATCGTGCCGCCCAGTATTCGTCGCGGAAAAGATTCAACATCAAGTGCAGCGGTTGATTCGGTTGGTGTGAAGGCAAAAGCTGCGACAAAGGATGGCGCACCATGATGCCGTCCTCGTGGTTGCGCTGGACGCCCATGCGTGGGGCAATCGGTTCTGTCGTGGTGGCAATGCTGTTGGCGGTGTTCACGTTGGTGCGCGCCGTTCAGTTGACCGAAGCACCAAGCGGCACGATGCCTGTGTTGCCAAATCCGGGCGAGCTGTCGTCACCGGCGCCGACTGCCAAGGTCGACATACCGGCGGTCGTCAGTCATGACGTGTTTGATGCGATGCGATCGGCACCGACGAACCGATATCTGTTGGCGTCAGAGATTCCCGAGCCGGAAGCCGCTGCAGCAGCGCCGCCGCGCGTGGTCGTACTTGGTATCGCGATGGCCGACGGCGGCCGCAGCTTCGCGACGTGTCAGGTTGGAGCAGATCGTCCCGTAATTGTGCGGGTTGGTGACAAGCTGGGCCCCTACACGGTGAAAACCATTGAGAGCAAACGCGTGACTATCACGTTGCCCGGTGGCGCCGTACAAACTCTTGCAGCACTCAACTCCGGTTTCGGTAACTGACACGTGCCCAATATCGTTCGCACTTTCCTGGCGTTGCTGGTCGTGAGTTCGCCGCTTGCCGCGCAGGGTCGGCCGCCACAAACGCCGCCGCCCGGTTCGCAACAAGCCATGGGTCAGCGCACATCAAGCGACACTGGCGCCGTGCGCAAAACACCCACGGGATACGTTCTTGATTTTCAGGATCAGGACATTCGTGTGGTGCTGTCGGCGGTTGCGGAAGCCGGTGATCTCAACATCACGTTCAGCAACCTGCCCACCAAACGCGTGACACTGCGCATGTCGAAGGCAGTGTCGCATGATGAACTGCTGAATGTGTTGCAGGGACTCGCCGAATCGAACCAGCTCAAGTTCACACAGAACGGCACGTTTATTCGCATTGAAGGCGTCGCCATACAAACGCCGCAGCAGTTGCAACAGGCGCAACAGTTGGCACAGGCACAGTTTGCGGCACAGAATCAATTGCGGTTGTACACGTATCGCCTGAAGCACGTGAGCGCGATAACGATTGCGCCGGTACTGATGAATCTCATTATCGGCACGGGAATTTCACGCACGGTAACGACGAACGTGGGCCCGGGACAGAACACGCAGGTGTTTCAGATTCCCGGTGCGATTCAGATTCAAGGCAATCCGGGCGGTGGTCGTGGGGGAAATGCCGGCGGCGGTGGTGGTGGCGGCGGCGGCGGCGCGCAGCAGGGTGGCGTGAACGTGCAGAACGCACGGGCGCTGGAACAGCTCACTGCAATGACCGAAGCTTTTGCGGGTGCCGCGGGCGCCAATGCAATTCGCAACCAGATTCTTGGTCTTACTGGCCAGAACGGACAACAGCAACAAACGCCAGCGGCTCCGGGCACGTTGTCATCCGCTGCAAATGATATTCGCATTGTTGCTGAAGAGAGCACGAATTCGCTCATGATTCGTGCAACCGCGCAGGACTACCAGATTCTCACGCAATTGATTCAGACGGTTGATTTGCGCCCATTGCAGGTCTTGATCGAAGTCACGATTGCCGAAGTGCAGCGCAACAAGGATTTGTCAGTTGGCATATCGGGCAGCGCGAAAAAGAAGACCAGCAAAGACACGACGAGCGGTTCATTTCCCAGTGCGGCAAGCGCGCGGGATTTCGTGTTGATGCTGACGGGTGGCAAGGGTGCTGTGAATTACAATGTCGCGATCAACGCGCTGCAAACGCGCGGTGATGTGAAGGTGTTGTCGATGCCGGTAATTATCGCGCAGAACAACAAGGAAGCGATTCTGAACGTCGGATCACAACGTCCGTTTGTGCAGGTGTCGCAGACCGTCGCCAATGATCCAACAGGCCGCGTGCAGACAATTCAATACGTGGATGTTGGCAAGAAACTCACCATCACACCAACCATCAACGCCGATGGGTATGTGAATCTCGCGGTCAATCAAACAGACGACATCGCGACTAACGAAGTGCAGTTTGATGCACCAGTGATCAGCAAGCGTGAAGCAACCACGCAAGTATTTTTGCGTAACGGACAAACGACGGTCATTGG
>JBDTTO010000822.1:0-2351 GCA_039930585.1 Gemmatimonadaceae bacterium | reverse complement strand
TGCAGCGATGGTGCCAAGCAAATACATCGACAACATGGTGAGGCCCTGCAGGCCGATAAAACCCCAGTAGTGAACCGCAGGTACAAACGCGCCAATCAACAGTGTGTAAACCGGAAGGCGCGCCGAACAGCTCATGAGTGGCACCACCATGATTGTCGCGAGTCTGTCTTTCGGATCTTCGATCGTGCGTGTGGCCATGATACCCGGCACTGCGCACGCATATCCTGAAAGCATCGGAATGAAACTCTTGCCGTGCAGTCCGACGCGACGCATTACGCGATCCATCAGAAACGCAGCGCGCGCCATGTAACCCGACTGCTCAAGAATTCCAATGAACGCAAAGAGAATGGCGATCTGCGGGAGAAACACCAACACAGATCCAACGCCACCAATCGCGCCATCCACAACGAGACTGCGCAAATCACCTTGTGGCAAAATGCTGCCGACGGTCGAACCGATGAACGCGAGCCCACGCTCAATACCGTCGATAAGCGGATTGGCCCACGCGAACACCGATTCAAATACCAGTGCCATCAATAACAGAAAAATCAGGGGCCCCCACACGCGGTGCAGTACCACACCATCGATGCGATGACTCATCTGACTCGCCTGTTCGCGTTTCCGCGCGATGGTGCGTGACGCCACTTCAGTAATCCACGCGTAGCGCACTTCAGACTCAAATCGGTTCGGCGCAAAGCCCGCACCGCGCAATTCCTCGACAGCTTCAGCAACCGCTGCCGGAAGTCCACCAACGCCACTCAAGTGCGATTCGGCACGATCAAGCGCCAGCAAACGCAACGCTTCCATCCCCGCAGCACCGGCGGTGAGTCCGTACGAACGCAACAACCGCTCAACCGGCGCAAGCGCCGCCGCCGCCCCTTCCGGCAACGCAAACCTTCGCTCCGGAGCCGGAAGATTGGCCGCGATAAACAACGCTTTCGTTAGCGGATCAATACCTTCACCGCGCTTTGCGACGGTTGGTACCACAGGTACGCCCAGTTCGTGAATGAGCTCGGGAATATCAATTTGAATTCCCTCCGACTCCGCCACATCGATCTGATTGAGCGCGACAACAACCGGTAATCCAAGTTCGATTACCTGGCTCGTAAGAAACAGATTTCGTTCAAGATGCGCGGCATCAATTACAACCAGCACAACATCCGGGCGCCACGTCTCCTGACTTTGGCCGAGGAGTACGTCGAGGGCAATTTTTTCATCGGGCGAACCGGCGGACAGCGAATAACTGCCCGGAAGATCAAGCACCGAAACTCGACTGCCATTGGACGCTCGAAAGTTTCCTTCAACGCGTTCAACTGTAACGCCCGCAAAATTACCAACGCGCTGCCGAAGTCCGGTCAGCGCGTTAAATAGCGTGGTCTTGCCTGTATTGGGGTTGCCAATGATGGCAACTCGCAGAACGTCCGCGGCGCCGCCCGTGGCGCGTCCGTTGTTTCCGTTCTGGGTTATGTGCTGCGGGGTCTGCAGGGTGCTCACGACATCTCAAAAGCTGTCAGGGGCACGTTGGCGCCCACAAACCGCTAACTCCGGGCCGGGTCGGTCTGAACCGTGATGCCGGACGTAAGCGCGTTACCCAGCGCGAGCCGTGTGCCGCGGACATCGAGAACCATGCAGTGGCGAGCATCAATCACACTGATTTTGGCGCCTTCGCAAACTCCAAGAGCGCGAAGACGGCAGGCCTCGTCGGGCGCACAACCGATATCCAACACGGTGGCCTGGCTTCCGGACTGACACGCGGAAAGGGCACAGGTACGTGTGGCAACGACCGCCGGCGACGGCTGAATCGTTGGCAGCGCGATTGATCGCGCTTTTCTTAGATGAGAATGGTTCTCAAGCATCGTATTTGATATTAATCACAGCTCAACGCCCCATGCAATGGGGAACCCTTCACTCGGCAAAGTATTTCGCGGTGAACCCGATCGTTGCATGCTGGCCGAGGGGAACTGTGGGACGGAAGTTACAGAATAGATTGTGCGGAAGCGGAATTCCCATACTCCATGCAAATGCCGGACCTGAACGCCTTATTCGCCTCGCCGTGGGGAGCCCTTGTCATTTTCGGGCTCCGGATCGTGGACGTCTCGCTGGATACGATGCGCGTCATCTTCGCAATTCGCGGACGGCGCGACGTGGCGGCAGTGCTTGGCTTCTTCATGGCGCTGGTCTGGATCTTTGCAATCGGCAACGCTGTGAAGCACCTGGACTCATGGCTGCACATCATCGGGTATGCAGGCGGCTACGCGGCCGGAACGTTCGTTGGCATCACGATTGAGCGCGTCCTGGCGTACGGCCTGGCCGTGGTTCGTGTGGTGTCGCAGCACGGTGGCGTGGAGATC
>JBDTTO010000821.1:0-2356 GCA_039930585.1 Gemmatimonadaceae bacterium | reverse complement strand
AATAAACAGTGGCCAGCACCAGAGAGGCGCTGACCACTGAGTACTCAGATGATGCGGATGTTTACATCACTCCGGTTTTCACCGGGCGATCAAAGCCCTGCGTCAGCGCATTCAACAGCAGCTTGTACGTGCCGTGTGGCTGCGAGCGGAAAAGAATTTCCGGTCCAAAGAGGTACAGGTTGCCCTGACCAACCTTGGCTTCGGCCATTGCAACGCCACCCTTCAAATAGTTCTGACCCCACGCCCAACCGCTCTTGAGCGGTGCGTCATTATCAAACGTTGCAAGCACACGAACACCCTTCGCAGCGGCGTCCGGTCCAAGCTTCATCACGGGGCTGTTGTCGAACATGACGATCGGACGCGCCGGCATGCCGGTCGTGACCATCGCGCTGGTGTCCATCTTCACTTCAAGCAGCGAGCCCGGGATGTAGTACTTCTCACGACCCAATGCGCGCGTGCCGTCCATCAGGAAGTTTTCGATTGGCAAGCCAATCTGTTTGCCCAGTGCAATCGAGCTGCCGATCGTGACGATACGACCGCCCGCTTCCATGAATTCCTTGAGCTTCGGCACCGTCGTTTCCGTCGACACGCGACCCAAACGATTACGGTACTGCGCCGGCGTCAACATGGTGTCGGGTGATCCACCAAAACCTCCACCCCCACGTCCGCCAGCTCCGTCAGAAATCATGCCGTCGGTCATGACGATCACGTCGTACTTCGCGCGCAATCCACCCTTATCAAGTTCCTGCGGATACACGAGCGTGTACGGCACTTCGAACTTGTCCATCACCAAACGCGTCCAGCCGGTTGGCATTGATCCGCCGTAACGATCGATGAGCGCAACACGCATCGGCTTCACTGCCTGCGCAGCAGCAGGCTTCGTGTTTGCCGCAGCAAACGTTACGCCCAATTCTTTCGCCGCAGCCTGTACAACTTTTTCTGCAGCAGCGCCGGCCGGAACGAACCACGTACCAGCGGGCCAGCTCTCAGTGCCATCCGTGAAACCAGTTGGCACGCGGAACATCGGCGCGCCCGCTTTCGCGAGACGGTTGCTGACAGTCATCGCATCGTTCACTTCGGGACGGATGTAGTAACCGGCCTTCGCCTTGGCGACAGTCGTGGCGACCATCGGCGAAACATCTTCCGTCACCTTCACAAACGGGCCGCTGAACGCTTCAAGCACGCGATCAAACTGCACGCCCATCTGCATCGCCAGCGTCCAACCTGCGTTGTCGTACGGAGGCGTTGGTGCGCCGCCCGGAATCTTGAAGTCATCCGGGTGATCCTGCGGTTCAAACATGTCGAGGATGTGCGGACGGAACGCCTGGTTGGTTTTGACAACCCATGATCCCGCCGGATACGACTTGCCAGCAACCGTGAACTGTGCTGACGAACGCATGAACTGAATGCCGGACTTCTGCAGCGCCTGCACAAACTTCGTGACCGTTGCAAAGTCAGGCTGTGCGGCGCTCATGATGTAACCGCGCGGCTCACGCTGTTCGGGCGTATGCAACATTTTGTAGTACTTGTTGTCAGTGCCAATGCCGCCGGCTACTGCACCACCACGTCCGCCACCGCCACCGCCACCGCCACCGCCACCGCCACCACCTGCGCCACGTCCACCACCGGCGCCTGCGCCGCCACGATCAGCGGCCATCGCCTTGTCAACTTCGGCCATGTGACGCGGCGTGATGATCCACGTGTCCTTGTCACCGGCTTTGATTTCGTCGCGGCCCATCTGCCAGCGATTGAACAGCCAGAAATCCTTGTTGCGTGATGCGTCATCAAGCACGGCGCGGTTGGCCGTGATCGAGTAATCGATGGACTGACGGAAGTGCCAAACTTGTGGCGTGATCGGCATCGGCAAATCTGCCGAGCGCATCGCTTTATCAGCCACAAACGGAATGCTTGTTGGCGTCGGGCTGCCAATCGTTTCGGTCAACAAACCAACAACGTTGTGGAAGTATGCGACGGTGCGAACACCACCGTTCCACCACGTTGAGTAGCTCGAACCAGAACGCATCGTCGTGCCGCCCTTGCCTTCGGCAATCATGCGCGAATGCAACGCGCTGCCAAGACGATCAATACCGGTGATGATCCCGTCATGGAAATTGTAGTTGGCCGGATCGCGAAACGGCGGCGCAAACATGACGGTACCGGCCGGGCCAGTCTGGTGATGGTTGTACAGAATCTGCGGATACCACTCGAGGAACGCGACGCGGCTCATGTTCGTCGTTTCCTTGAGGGCATTCATGAACGAGTCGCGATTGTCATCGTGTCCCGCGTACTTGTTGTACAAGTCGGGAATGTTCATGGTGCGCTTCAGTTTGTCGGGCTCCTGCATGTACCAGTTGGA
>JBDTTO010000820.1:0-2367 GCA_039930585.1 Gemmatimonadaceae bacterium | reverse complement strand
GCACCGTAGTCGTTGATACGGCTTCGCCGGGCAATTCGCAAGCACTGTGGGGGCGCTCTGAGTAGTGCCAAACGCACGAAACCCGCATGATCCGGTGTCGTACGTCGATGGAACCGGAGGAACCGCAAATGTCCGAAGTGTTACGCGAGCTCAAACATGCACTGCGCCGCCTGGCGCGGACCCCGATGTTCAGCGTGGCCACGATTATGACGCTCGCGCTGGGCATCGGTGCCAATGTCGCAGTGTTCAGCGTGATTTACGGCGTGATGCTCAAGCCGCTACCCTATCGCGAACCGGACCAGCTCATCGCGGTCTGGCAGACGGCTCCCGGCGTCAACATCAAGGACCTGAACGCCTCGCAGGCCGACTACGTGACGTACCGTGAGCACTCACAGGCGTTCGCCGAGGTCGCGTTATGGACGGGCACAGGCGCGATCCTCACCGAAAACGGTGTCGCCGAGCGGTTGAGTGGGCAGTCGATGACGCACCGCATGTTACCGATGCTCGGCGTACAACCGTTGCTGGGGCGCGGGTTTATCGAGGCGGATGATGCAGAAGGCAGCCCCGACGTTGTCATGCTCGGTTACGGATATTGGCAACAACATTTTGGCGGCGATCGCACGGTTGTCGGACGCCGCATCACGATGGACGGCAAACCGGTCGAAGTTATTGGAGTGCTTCCGCAAAGCTTCTGGCTCATGGACGTACCGCACGACTTTGTCGCGCCGTTGCGCTTCAATCGTGGAAGCGTTCACCTGGCGGGTTACAACTATCAGGCAATCGCAAGACTGAAGTCCGGCGTCACCATAGCGCAAGCGAATCGTGATGTCGCACGCATGATCGCGCTCGAGCTCACGTTGTTTCCGGCGCCCGACGGAATGAATATCAAACAACTTCAGGAAGCGGGACTCGCACCGAACGTGCGGTTGCTCAAGGAAGACGTTCTCGGTGACATAGCCAAAAGTTTGTGGGTCGTGATGGCAACAATTGGCATCGTTCTGCTGATCGCATGCGCGAATGTGGCCAATCTCCTGCTCGTGCGCACCGAAGGGCGATCACGCGAGATTGCGGTGCGCGTTGCACTTGGGGCCGGTCGCGGACGTCTCGCGCGCGAAATGTTTGTCGAAAGTTTTGCAGTCGCGTTCATTGGCGGCGCGCTTGGCGTAATGCTCGCAGCACTCGTGATCACACTGACGCTCAACATGATTCCGGCCAAGCTTCCGCGACTCGACCAGGTATCCGTGGATGCACCGATGTTGTTGTTCGCGTTGGTCGTCAGTGTCGTCGTAGGCGTGGCGCTGGGCGCACTTCCCGTGCTCAAGCAAGGCAATATTCGCATCACCGATGCGTTGCGTGCAGGTGGACGAAACGCGAGCGCCGGGCGTGATCGCAATTTCGCGCGCGGTGCGCTGACCGTGTTGCAGGTCGCGTTGGCACTCGTGCTGCTGATTGGCTCCGGATTGATGGTGCGCACGTTTGCGTCAATTCGCCGAGTGAAGCCTGGTTTCAGCGATCCTGCGTCGCTTGCGGTGATGCGGATTTCCATCCCGCAGGCTGAAGCAAAGAACGATACCGCAACCTTTGCCATTCAACGCAACATCATCGATCACCTGAAAGGAGTTGCGGGTGTTTCGTCGGTGAGCATGATGGATGGCCTGCCGATGACGGGCTGGAGTTCGCAGGATCCGGTTTTTGCCAGCGATCACAGTTATGCGGAAAATCAGATTCCGCCGCTTCGTCGATACCTCCGCACGGCGCCAAACACATTTCGCACACTGGGCACTCCAATCGTTGCGGGGCGCGAGTTCACGTGGGATGATCTCGACCAGAATCGCAAAGTGGCCGTGATCAGTGAAAACTTTGCACGCGAGTACTGGAATTCTGCGCAAGGCGCGGTGGGTCAACGCGTTCGCGAAAACCCAACCGAGCCGTGGAGCGAAGTCATTGGTGTTGTGGCCGACGTGCGCCATGACGGCGTGGACAAGCCCGCACCCACCACTGTGTATTGGCCGGAGCCCGGTATTCGCTCCATGACGTATCTGGTGCGCAGCACGCGGGTCAATTCACAGGCGTACATCAACGAACTGCGTGCGGCTGTGCGTGCGGCGAGTGCGAGCATTCCGGTAACCGACGTGCGCACCATGCAAACGGTGTACGACAAATCGATGTCGCGCACGGCATTTACGCTCACGCTGCTGGCCGTGAGTGGCGGGATGGCGTTGCTGTTGGCGGTTGTGGGCGTGTACGCGGTGATTTCGTATACCGTCGCACAACGCACGCGAGAGATTGGTATTCGCATCGCGCTTGGCGCGCAGCAACGGGGTGTGCAGTTGATGTTTGTTCGCAATGGACTCGTGCTGGCCGGCA
>JBDTTO010000819.1:0-2368 GCA_039930585.1 Gemmatimonadaceae bacterium | reverse complement strand
GCGGCCTCGCAACCAACCAAGTCGTGCGACTTGGCTAAGTCGGCAAAAGCGCTGGGTGTTGATGCCATGATCAACCTGCAAAAGGGCGGCGCGTCCGCTCCGAAACCCATTATGGACCAGCTTATGGGAATGGCGATGCAGCTCGACACGCAGTTGGATCCACTCATCAAGTCATACGCCTGCAAGTAACGTTCATGCGGCGGCTCGTCCGCCTCCTCACTCGCGAGCCCGCTGTCATTCGACAGCGGGCTCGCGTATTTCATGCCATTTCAAAAGCGATATCACAACTGTGCGTGCTTTATCACAATGCACATTTTTCGGCATCACAACGTCGCTTGACGCTGTGCCTCGCACTCCGCTAACATGCCGCGCCTCTCTGCAACCAACGGTGTGAGCCCGGTTCGAACTCCCCCATCCGGGCGCGCAGGCGCCTACCACATTCCCGTCCTCCTCAACGAGGTCGAATCACTGCTCGCCAACGCGAAAACAGTGCTCGACTGCACGCTGGGTGGAGGTGGGCATTCGTCGATGTTCCTCGAACGCGGATCCCGCGTCACAGGCATCGACCGCGACCCGCGCGCGCTGGCCGCGGCCCGCGAACGTCTTGCCGAGTTCGAACGCATCGGCCGCTTTCGCGCGCTCCTCGGCAACTATGCCGCGCTGGATCAGGCCGGACTCGCCGACGTCGAACACTTTGACGGCATTCTGCTCGACCTCGGCGTGTCGTCGCACCAGTTTGACGACCTCACGCGTGGATTCACGTTCCGCGAAGGCGCGCCGCTCGACATGCGTATGGGCGATGATACGGGGCTCGACGCCGCCAATCTGCTCAACACGATTGACGAAGTCGATCTCTCGGCGCTGTTGCGCGCGTACGCCGACGAACCACGCGCAGCACGCCTGGCGCGCGAAATCGTGCGTCGTCGCGCAAACAAGGCGTTCACAACCGCCGACGATTTGGTTGACGCCATTCGAGCCGTGCTCGGTCCGCGCAGCGGCGCGCCTGATTTCGCGCGCATCTTTCAGGCCGTTCGTATCGCCGTGAACGATGAACTTGATGGGCTCGAGCACGCATTGCCCTTGTTGCGTGATCGACTCACGCCAGGCGGTCAGCTTGCAATCATCAGTTATCATTCGGGCGAAGATCGACTCGTGAAACACGCGTATCGCGCGTGGAGTACTGCGTGTACATGCCCACCGCGACAAATGATGTGCACGTGTGGTGATGTTGCACTTGGCGAAACGATCACTCGGAAAGCAGTGACCGCTACTTCGGAAGAAATTGCCGTGAACGCACGCTCGCGCAGCGCCAAACTTCGCGTGTGGAAGCGCGCGGAATAATGAGGCGCAATCACTGATGCCTCGCGCCGCCGCTCGCAAATCCCGCACGCCGATTGGTGGACGCACAATCGTAGCACTCTCCCTTGTTGGTTTGCTGGGAATTGCCGCAATCGTGGTGTGGAGGCGCACCATTGCCGTCGCAGAAAATCGCGTCGTGCGCACGCTCGAAACGCGAAAACGCGAGCTGCTCTCTCTCAAGACCACGCTGGAGCGCGACATCGTTGATGCATCGAGCCGAGCGCGAATTGTGCCTGCGGCGGAGCGTCGGCTGGGAATGCATGTTGCAACCGAACTCGAAGTGCGCAACCTCCCGCCACAATCGGCGCGTGATGTGATCACGGGTGACAGCGCGACGCGCGATACGACAGTCCGTGATACCTCGTTCCGCGTGAGCTCCGTGAACAGCAACAAATCGCTGGCGCGCACTCCGTGAACAAGTTCGAAGATCCGCGTTCGGATAACACGGACCTGGGTAGCAAGCCCCTCGTCAGCCGCGGGCGTGCGTCGCTTGTGCACGGCACGCTGGTATTGTTCGCGATGGCGTTGATCGCACGCGCAATTCAGGTGCTGAGAAAGCGGCCAGCCAGCAGATTCGCGAGAGTGCGTTGCCAGCCGCGCGCGGCCAGATTCTCGATGAACGCGGCGTCGTGTTGGCGGAAAGCCGTGAGTTGGTGCAGGTCGCCATCGCTCCCAACGAAATTCGGCGCGAACGCACGTCAAAGCAGGATGATCGTCGCGATCTGTCACGCGCACTGAATGCATTGGGCGTATCTAAACCACTGATCAAAGCTTCACTCGACACCAGCAAGAAATGGGTCGAGCTGCCAAAACCGTTTGTACCGCGTGATGTCGAACCGTTGCTCAAACTGCGCGCGGGTATTCATCCGACGTACGTAATGCAGCGAGTGATCGCCGCGCCCGAAGGTGTGCGTCGGCTGATTGGTGTCGTGGACTCGAAGGGGCAGGCCGTTGGTGGCATCGAACAGGAAATGGATTCATTGCTGCGCGGTCAAACGGGAATGCGCAC
>JBDTTO010000818.1:0-2371 GCA_039930585.1 Gemmatimonadaceae bacterium | reverse complement strand
GGAGTATGTGCCCGCGGGTGGTTCGGTTGACGATGTGGCGGAAGGACCCGTCGAGTAACCGAAATCCGATGTAGTGCGTTACGGCTTTGCCGCAGCGGGAGCCACCGGCGCTGCAACGCGCACCGCCAAACCGTCAACAATGTTGTCGCCTGGATTGACGACGACCTGATCTCCGGCGTTCAATCCTTTGAGCACTTCAACCTCGGTGCCGTAGTCACGCCCGACGCTGATTTTGGTGATGATGACTTTGTTGTCGCGCACCATCGCCACCTGGACGCCCGTGGAACGAATGAGCAGTGTGTTGGCCGGAACCAACAACGTCCGCGAACCACGCGTGAGCTCCAGCTTCACCTGACCAAACATTCCGGGTAACAAACGACCGTCACGGTTCAGCACCTGAATCTCGGTGAGCAACGTGCGCGTTGCGGGATCAAGCGCCTGCGACGTGCGGGTAACAACACCCTTGAATGCCACTCCACCCAATTCCTGCACAATGATTTCTGCGGTCTGACCAATTTTCACGTTGGGCGCCGCGTTCTGGGGAACGCTCGTGACCACGCGCATGGTGTCGACCTGCATCAAAGAAAACAGCGGACGCGCACCGGTTCCCGTAGTTGGCGACACCAACGCACCGACATCAATGTTGCGCGCCGTAACAACTCCACCAAATGGCGCAACGAGATTTCCAAACCGTTTCAGCTCCAAGAGGCGATCGAGATTCGCCTTTGCGGATGCCTGCCCCGCCTGATTCGCGTTGTACGCGGCCTGCTTCTCGTCGAACTCCTGCTTTGTTGACGCGCCCTGCGCAGCCATACTCTTCCAGCGCTCAAGCGTGGACTTCGTGAGTTCGCCGGTCGCTACAACCTGCGCCAATGTCGCGCGCGCCTGATTGAGCTCCTGGTCAAGCTCCGGCATTTCAACCACGGCCAGCGTATCACCTGCGCGGACGTGCGAGCCCATGTCAACACGAATGGACTTCACATAACCGTTGGTGCGCACGTATAGACCTGTCTCGTGCAAACCGTACAACGTCGCTGGAAGCGTCAATGCATTGTTTGCATCGCCAAACTTTGCGGGCGCGACTGTCACCATAGGCGCCGCGGCTACTTCGCTGGCCTCGGCCTCAACGCGCTTCTGGCGCGTAAGTCGCGGCAGAATACCGCTCAGCAACAAAAGTGCGATGGCAATCAGAAATCCGATCACGACGTAACGGCCTGATCGTGAAGGCGGCTTCTGCATGGGTGGAATTGGTTGTGGCGTCATCTATCTGGTTCTCACGGCAAATTCCGGAATTGGTGTATCGTCCGGCATGTCTTCGGGCTTCAGAGCGGCCCTGCCCTGTAATGCGCTGTATGCAATCGGCACTATGAAAAGTGTAGCGAGAGTGGCCGCCAGCAAACCTCCAATGACCGCTCGACCCAAAGGCGCGTTTTGCTCGCCGCCTTCGCCGAAGCCCAACGCCATGGGCATCATGCCGATAATCATGGCAAACGCGGTCATCAGCACCGGCCGAAGACGCGTGTAACCGGCCTCCAGCGCCGCATCATGCGCGCTCATTCCCGCCTTCCGGCACTCGTTCGCAAACGTGACAATCAGGATGCTGTTTGCCGTGGCGACGCCAATGCTCATGATGGCTCCCATCAACGATGGGACACTCAACGTGGTTTGCGTCGCAAACAGCGCCCACACAATTCCCGCCAACGCGCCGGGCAGTGCGGTCACGATGATGAGCGGATCCAACCACGACTGAAAGTTGATCACCATCAGCAGATAGACCAGTAACACCGCAAACGCGAGTCCAAGCCCCAGCCCCTGATACGCCGTACGCATACTTGCAACCTGCCCACGCACCTGAATTGTCGTGCCCTTCGCCAACTTCGGCGTGAGCTCGGCAATGATTTTATCCACGTCACGCGCCACTGCGCCAAGGTCGCGATCCTGCACGTTCGCGTACACGTCAAACACCGGTTGCACATCGCGGTGACTGATCACACCTACGCCCGTGCGCCGACTGACCTGGGCCACGCTGTTCAACATCTGCATCCCACCTGAATTGCCACTGGCCGACGCGTTTCCCGATACCACGGGCGTGCCCATCAACTGATCAAGTGTCGAAATTCCAGCCGGCGGCGTTTGCACATTGATGGCGTATTGCACGCCGTTTGCTGGATTGAGCCAGAAGTTTGGTGCGGTTTGCTGACTGGACGCCAACGACACCAACACGTTGCTCGCGACGTCACGCTCCGTCATTCCCAATGCTGCCGCGCGATCGCGATCAACCGACAGATAGAGTTCGGGCGCGTTCATCACCTGGTGCACATACACGTCCACGGCGCCGGGAATCTTCTTCATGCGTGCCTCGAGTTCACGC
>JBDTTO010000817.1:0-2382 GCA_039930585.1 Gemmatimonadaceae bacterium | reverse complement strand
CGACGTTGCTGTTGGGCGTCAGATCTTCGTTGGCGGTCGCTACGTTGGCCGCGACGTTGGCGCCCGACTTTGGTGTGTCACGTGCGGGCGTCGCTTGCGCCGGCGTGGTTGACTGCGCGAACGCAGTGCCACTCGACAACATCAACAGCGCCAGGGCACGTCGGAATCGCGATTGCATCACGCCTGATCGGAAGAGAGACAGAGAATCCAAAACACGTTCTGCGCACGCATAGTCTGCGTGACTGTCGACGGTTCCAAGCGAACTGCGGCGGGAACCATTTCAAACGCGGTGTCTATGCCGTTGCGTCAGCGCGTAAGCTACCGCCTAAAGCCCGCGCCCGTATTTGCCGTGCAGCGCTGTTGCGAGTTCTCTGCTCGGATTCTTTACCTCACGCCTCATTCCACGCCTCATGAACAGCGCACGTATTTTGATAGGACGCACGCTACGGCTGGCGTTGCTGCCGACCTCGCTGGCTCTCGCTCCGGTTTCGGCAGCGTTTGCCCAAGCGGCCATGTCACCAATGGCGCCGCACTCGGCGATGCTTGGGCCCGTAGATGGAAAGGATCTGGCCCCGACCGATCTGGAACGTATTGCGGTCGGAATGGGCGCGCCTGACTTCACGTTGGCGAAGTACGGCGGCGGTACCACCACGTTGTCGTCGTTCAAGGGAAAGAAAAATGTCGTGCTTGTGTTTTATCGCGGCTACTGGTGTCCGTATTGCATCGCGCAGCTCAAGGAAATGCGCACGCTGCTGACCGATGAACTCAAGAAGGACACCGAGATGCTGGTCGTTTCCATTGACGACGACAAGGGAACGGCTCAGGCGCTTACGCGCATCACGGCTGACGGCATGAAAGCGGACTTTTCGTTTCTGTCCGATCCCGAACATGAAGTGATTGCGCGTTACGGCGTGCTGAATCCTGCGGGCACGCGTCGCGGCATTCCGCATCCGGCCACGTTTGTGATTGACAAGAAGGGCGTGGTGCAGTGGAAGGACATTCAGACGGATTACAAAATTCGTCCAACGAATGCGGCGGTGTTGGGCGCGGTTAAGGCGTTGCCGGTGAAGTAGGGGGTGTGTTGGAGGGGCGTTGTGCGCAGTGCACGGTGACTCGTGTGCGGTGTGCAACGCCCGGGTGGTCAGAACGAATGGATTGGACGCTCCGAATTGCGTTACGGCTTGATCAATATTCCAATGCAACACAGCCAGATGCCGCGCGAATTATCTGCCAGAGTTGGTGTGGCCTAACGAGGCGTGCTGTTGTTGGTGAGATATGGGGAGTGTGCCGATGTATTCCAACGCCGAGAGTTCACGATGATGCGCCGATTGACGCTGGGTGTGCTGATGGCCGCGGTAACGGTTTCCTGCAGCGGCGATGTGAGTGCATTGCAGCCGATCGCGAGCGGAACGTATCGGTTGGCGTCGGTGACCGGACGCGGCGCGGCCGAGGGCAGCATCACGCTCAGCGCGTCAGGGGCGGCCGAGCGGCGGGTGCGGTACCTGGATGCGCGCGGGGTGCTATCGGCGGAGTACGTGTCGACGGGGACGTACAGGCATGTCGCCAAAGACAGCGTGTTGTTTGAATTGAGCGAGGGACTGACGTCATCGTACATACTGTTTGCTACGGCCGGGGTCTCGGGTAACACGCTGACCTTTGAGTTTTTCGACCCGGCGGATGGGCCGAAGATTGTGGAGACGTATCGGCGGGAGTGAGGGGGCTCAATGTGCAAAACGTATAGTGGATAGTGTGCGGGACGTATCCTGGTGCCCAGTGCCTGGAGCGGCATCGCGGAGCGCTTAGCAGCGTATTTGTTCGCCAAGAGCCGCGACCATCTCATCAATCTGACCCTTCTCCACAATCAACGGCGGACTCAACGCAATCGTGTCCCCCGTGACGCGAATCAGCACCCCTTTCTCGAAGCAACGCAGAAACACCTCCATCGCCCGCGCACCAACCGCGCCCGGTCGCGACTCCAATTCAATGCCGGCGACGAGCCCCATATTGCGCACATCAACAACTCCGGGTGCCGAGCGCAACGAATGCACCGCACTCTCCCAATACGGCGCCAACTCCGCCGCACGCTCAAACAATCCTTCCGCGCGGTAAAGTTCGAGCGTCGCAATCCCCGCCGCACACGCGAGCGGATGTCCGGAATACGTATAGCCGTGAAAGAGTTCAATCCCACCAGGTGCACCGTTCACAACCGCATCATGAATCCCGCGCCCGACCGCGACCGCGCCCATCGGCACCGCACCGTTGGTGAGCCCCTTCGCCATCGTCATCATGTCGGGCACCACACCAACAACATCTGACGCGAATGCAGCGCCCGTCCGTCCAAATCCCGTGGCAACCTCATCTGCAATGAACAGAACATGGTAC
>JBDTTO010000816.1:0-2388 GCA_039930585.1 Gemmatimonadaceae bacterium | reverse complement strand
GGCAACTGCCTTCGACACATTCATCTGCAGCATGAACGCGTTACCACCACGTGGTTCCACCCACACCGGCATATCGCTCCATGCGCGCACCTGATTGGCCTGAAGGAAATCGGCGTCAACCCAATTGAAGTGCGCATCACTGGTCGTCACCGCCTTGATGCCATACAACAGCTCGGCCATGTTGGTCGGTGACTTTGGGCCTGTGGCATTGAACGTGCCAAGTGTCTTGGTTTCGGCCAGTCGCACAATAAACTCGGACAGGTCGCGCGCGTCGACGTATTGCGTTGCGTCAGTGGGTTTACCCGGCGCCATGATTTCGCCGCCTTTTTCGATTCGGATTGGCCAGTACGAAAAACGATCGGTAAGGTCACCGGGTCCGACAATCAAACCTGGACGCACAATCGTTACGTTATCGCCAAACTGCACCTTGGCTTCCATCTCACTGCGCACTTTCAACTTGCCGTAGTTGAGACCGACGCGTGCCTGATCGAACGGCGTATCCATGCCACCAGGCTCGTGCAGCGGCCCATTTTCATCAAGCGGTTTCGTATAACTACTGAACACCGAAATTGTCGACACAAAGATGTAGTGTCCAACGTTGCCTTTCAGCGCTTCACCCGCACCCTTCACCCATTGTGGAAGCGTGGTCGGATTATCAATCACCACATCGTACTTCTTGCCGCGCAACACGTTGTGTCCATCAGGCGCATTGCGATCGCCAATCAGTTTCTTGACCTTTGGAAACAAACCGGGATTCGTTTTGCCGCGATTGAACAATGTGACATCATGTCCACGTTCTACAGCATAACGCACCTGATTCGGCCCAATGAACCCGGTGCCGCCCAGAATGAGAATGCTCAGCTTCTTTTTTGGCGGCTGCACAAACGCGCGTTCATCCACGCCATCAGCGTTTAATCGCGCCCCACCACTCGCCAGAGAAGGAAACGCGCCAAGCCCCAACGCACCGCCAACAATTGCCGAGGACTTGAGGAAGGTTCGCCGGTTGACTGACATGGTGCGCTCCGCGTGGGGACCCGTTGGGCGTTGGGACTGCTGCGAACGTGTTGCGCACCCAATCGGGCACGCCAACATAATGCGTATTACGGCGTGGCTTTGCGATCCAGCTGCTGAATTGTTTTCGTGCTGGCGGGACGTGACGCGCGCAACTGTGCTGAAACAACTTCGGCGCGGGACAACACTCGCAAAACATTTTCACCCGCCACGCCGCGAATTTCTTTGTCCGTCCATCCGCGCTTCATCAACTCCGCCAGCAAAGCCGGAAATTTGGAAACGTCTTCGAGTCCTTTCACGGTTTCAGTGATACCGTCAAAATCAGAACCGAGACCGACGTGTTCCGGACCTGCCACTTGTTTGATGTGATCAAGGTGGTCGGCAACGTCCCCAATCACCGCAACTGGTGCGGGATTTTTCTGACGATACGCGGCAATGGCCCTGGATTGCGCAGCAGTGTCTTTCGGCAGCGCTTTCTTGAGCGAGTCCGTGATCACGTTGATGCGGTCGTTGTAGGCCGCAAATTTTGCATTCACAAATTGCGGCACGAACGCGACCATCACGACACCACCGTTTTTCGGCAGCCTTTTGAGAATTGAATCGGGAACGTTGCGTGCCACATCCACCAACGCGCGCGCTGCCGAATGCGAAAAGATGACCGGCGCTTCAGTGACATCGAGTGCATTACTCATCACTCCCGGCGAAACGTGCGCCAGGTCAACGAGCATACCAAGACGATTCATTTCGCGCACGACTTCTTTTCCAAACGGCGTGAGTCCACCGTGTTTCGGAGCATCCAGTGCCGCGTCCGCCCAATCCAGCGTCACGTTGTGGGTGAGAGTCATGTATCGCGCGCCCAGATCGTAGTATGCGCGCAGTGCACCCAGGGAATTTTCAATTACATGCCCGCCTTCCATGCCGAGCAGCGAACCAACTTTCCCGCTGTTGTGGGCAGCGCGAATTCCGGCGGCGGTTGTTACCGGCTGCAGATCTTTCGGGTAACGCGCCATCACGCGCTTCATGATGTCAATCTCTTCGAGTTGAATGCGCGCGTAACCCGAATCGCGCACTTCACCCGGCACGTACACGGACCAGAACTGTCCGCCAACGTGACCTTTGCGCAAGCGCGCGAGGTCGGTCATGCCTTTTGTCGGTTTGCTGAGATCGTACGCCACGACGTCAAGGGGCGCCTGCGCGTCTTCACGTATCGCCCAGGGCAAATCATTGTGACCGTCAACCAACGGCGTTGTCTTCAACAGAACGAGCACGTGCGCAACGCGAACTTCGAGCGTCGCATCCTTCAGTGGCTGGCCGGTTTGTTTCGCACCGGATGCTTGCTGCGCTGGCAGCGAACCTGTGACGCAGGCAACGCTCAGC
>JBDTTO010000815.1:0-2389 GCA_039930585.1 Gemmatimonadaceae bacterium | reverse complement strand
CCAGCCAAGCAGACCGAGTATCAGCAAAAGTGCAGCGGTTTTCATCGACGTTGTCGTGACGTGCAACTCCGTCTTCTGCACGCCACCGTGAAGCCATTGATACCAACCGTAAACCGACATGCCGATGTACACGAACTGCAAACCGAAATCGGAATACAGTCCGTGTTCCTTGAAGACCACGGCTGAAAGTGCTGCGTTCAAAATGCCAATCGGCCAGCTCCATATTTTTTCGCGCACCGTGAGGTACACGTTGATCACACCAAATACGAAGCCAGCCACTTCGGCACACGACGTTCCGTGCGCCACAAACCAGGCGCACAAATTTGACACGACTATTTGGCGCCCAACTGTGCGAGACGTGCGGTACCTGCCGCCTGGACGTTTTTCTGCGCCGCAGCGATTGCTGCCGTCGTCGCCGCAGATGAACCACCAACTTCAATGTCCGTCATCGTAGCCAGCGACTTCACGTAGTAGTCGGTCCACGTTTCCAGAATATCTTTTTCCTTGGCCGCGTCACCACCGCTGGCCAGCGCCGTCTTCGAAAGTGCGAGTTCCGTATCGAGACGCTTGATTGCAGCGCGTTCAACTTCCGCAATCAACGAACGCGCCATCACGCCATTCGCTGTGGTCAGCGTCAACGCGGAAACCATTGCCGCATTGGCCGAGTTGGCGAGTGTTACGGGCGAAACCATGTCGGGACGATCGCCATCCGTGTGGTAGAACACATCCGTAAAGTGCCAGAACAACACACCCGGAATACCAGCGGTCAAAAACGGCGTGTGATCGCTGCCGCCTTCAAACGGATTTGTTTTCACCACCCAACCCGTGGCCGCCGCCTGATCCAGACAACGCGACAACAGATAGTCGTTGAAGTAGTGCGGCTTGAGTTTGTCCTTGCCAATAACGCTGCCGCCCCACTCGGTGTGTTTCTCTTCGCCGCGTGTCCAGATCGCAGAGGGATCGGGCATCTTCTCAATCAGAAACGTGCCGCCGGTTTTCTGCGTGTCTTCGCCAACCATATCGAGACTCAAGCCCCAATGCACATCCTTCGTGCGGGCAGGGTCCTGCGCGAGAAAGTCGCGCGTCTGCTGAATTTCATTGCCAAACAACATCGTGATGGTGCGCTTGGAATCAACAGCGCCACTCTTTGTGAGCTTGGCCAACGTGCGCGCAACTTCGGACAATGCGCCCACACCGCTCGCGTTGTCATTCGCGCCAGGTTCCTGCACGTGCGCACTAAACACAAACCGTTCTTTCGGCGCGGCCGAACCACGCAACTCGGCGACAATCACCCGATTGGTTGACGGGAAGAACTTTGACTTCACGTTCACACGAATTTTTGCCGGACCGTTTGCCACCGCGGCCTTCAGTCCTTCGATACCGTTCTTCGAAAGCGCGATACCAAATGATTTGGCAACTGTATCGACCGCAACACTTGTGAACTGTACGCTGTTGCGATGCACGTCCGGTTGCGTGTAGGCAGGCATGCTGTAACCCATCGCGCCCACTGCGCCATTTTTAATCGCCTCAACGAACACGCGTCCAACCGCCGCTTCGGCAAACGCAATCTTGCCTTTCACGTTCGCCTTCGCGATTTCGGCGGCTGTGCCTTTGCCAACAAACACGAGTTCTGCCAATACGCCCGTATCCGGCGTCGACCATGAATTGATTGCGAGCATGTTGCGATTGGTCGCGAACTTCATCAACGGCGTTTTCTGACCGTCAATGGTGATTGATGCGTCAACTGGATCCCATGCAGCGTTTGGCAGCGGACGCGCTTCGATGCGATACGTGAGGCGATCCGTTGCCTTCGCGGAATCTTCCTTCACATATCCCGCAGCGCGCAGAATGCCTTCAACATGATTCAGACTTTGATCGAATCCCGTGTTGCCCGGCCAGCGAAACCACTGGTCCATGAATACGACAACGTCTTTCGCGCGCGCGCCAGAAATTTCCGGACGCGTGAGTTTGTAGAGCGCTGCAATTTCCGGTGTGGTGCCCTTCGCGACGACTGCGGATGCTGCCGTTTTGGTTTGTGCCGAGAGTGTCGATGACGTCAGGAGCGTGACACAAGGCAGTGCAGTGGCGAGCAGAGTCGCGGTAGACAGCAGTCGGCGTGTTGTAGTCATGTACGGACGAATGATTGGCGACGGAGATTGTGCGGGCATGTTGGCGAGGCCGGCAGAAGCGCAACGGGACGCGCATTCGGTGGGTCCACGTGCGGCGAAACCGCATGCGGCGGACCCAGGTTGCCGGATCTCGAAGTTTACACCGAAGGCGCTTGCGGGTTAGGCCACCATGCTTGTTAAATTGCGCTCACGACCGGGGTGCCATTGCCACAGACGGCAATGGCTGAGAGAGTCCCGTAGAACCTGATCCGGATCATACC
>JBDTTO010000814.1:0-2390 GCA_039930585.1 Gemmatimonadaceae bacterium | reverse complement strand
CGTTCGAAGTACGACCAGCCGCACCGCATTGTGGCAACTGGTTCATACCACTTCAAGACGTTCACCGACGTTGCTGTTATCTACTCCGGCAACTCAGGCGCACCGTTTGACTTCGTGTACGGATCCAACGGCGGAACGCTCGGCGATTTGAACGCCGACGGTCAGACGCAGAATGACTTGATGTACATTCCGCGCAACGCGCTCAGCCAGGACGAAATCCTGTTCCGTAACTTCAACAGCACCAATGCGGACTCGGTGAAAGCCTCAGTCGCGCAGGCAACCGCGTTCGAAAAACTGATTGCCGATAACGACTGCCTGAACTCGCAGCGCGGCAAAATCATGGAGCGGAATTCCTGCCGTAATCCGTGGACGAATCGCGTTGATATTTCGCTGTCACAGTCTCTGGGCAAGCTCGGGGGCCACTTGTTCCAGAACGTTCAGATGCGTTTGGACGTGATCAACTTCACGAACTTGCTCAACAAGGATTGGGGCGAGCAGCCGTTCTCCGATCAGAATTCCACCTGCGGTCAGATTTGCAGCGCAACCGCAGCCTTGGTGCATACCGCGAACCTGCTGCCAGCCGGATTGCCGGCTGGTACGACTACGGCGCAGTCGGCACGCGGTATCTACACTTTCTCGCCGACGTACCGCATCTTCAACGCGGACAACGCGTCGTCGAACTACCGCATGCAGTTGTCTGCACGCTACAGCTTCTAAGCAAGACAACGCGCGGTTACCTCCTGTTGGTAACTGCGCGTTCGCTGTAAGCAAACGTTCAAAAGACAAACAAAGCGGGCCAGCTCACTGTGAGCTGGCCCGCTTTTGCATTCACGCCATCTGCTTCGTCCTACAGGCAGCGCATCATGAAAATGCTGCTCAACAAATCCTAGAAGATCTTGAGATTGATGTACTTCTTCGGGTTCTTCTTGAGATCAACAATCAACGAATCGAACTGCGCCATGATGCTGTCGAGACGACCGTACAGCTTGCCCTTGTCGTTCAACAACATTGACGCCGAACCGTCGCCGTTGTTCACCTTGTTGATCAGGCTATTCACGGCGATACGCGTAGAGTCGATGTTGCGCGTCAGCTTTTCCAGATTGGCCGACGCGGACTGCGCGTTTGCCAGCACCGAGTCGATCTTCTTTGAATCGACAGACGCCACAAGTTTGCGAACTTGCTCCTGCGTTTTTGTAAGTTCGGAATCCTGATGTTTTACCACCGTCGTGACCTGCGAAAGCAGCTTCGTCATATCGTTTAACGCCAGGCGAATCTGCTTGATGCCGCCGCTGTCGATTAACTCGTTGCGCAAACCCGCCGCCAACACATTCACGTTCGCGGTAATCGAATCGCCTTTTGCGACCAGGTCGGCAATGCCCGCTGGATTCTTGCCCGTGGGAATCGTGTCCTTTTCCGGCAGCGACTGCGTGCTGGCTTTCACTGGAGTCAACGCGACAAGCTGGTCGCCAAAGATGCCGTTCGCCTGAACGGTGGCCGTGGTGTTGACTGGAATCTTGTACTCTTTCTTGATGCTCATCGTAACGACAAGCGTGCCATTGGGATCGAGTTCGACGGTTTTCACGAAGCCGATATTCACGCCTGCGAGAAGCACGGGCTGCCCTTGCTTGAGTCCCGCGCCCCACGGAAAGCGCGCATACATGTCGTAGCCGCGTGTGAGACCACCACGCGCAATCCACAAAGTCCCACCCAACCCGAGCGCGAGCGTAATAATCAGCAGCGCGCCTACAGCAACTTCATCTCGACGTTTCATTTATCGACCATCTCGGTGCGGGTCACCTGAAAAACTTCTTAAGCCTGAATGAACGGCGCCAGAATGGCGGCCACGGCAGCATCGAACAACAGAATACAAACAGAAGCGATAACGACCGCCACTGCGGTGGAACGACCTACGCCTTCTGCGCCAGACTCAGTGACATACCCCTGATACGAACACACAAACGAAATCGCAAAACCAAAACACACAGCTTTGATGAGCGAGTAAAACACCTGGAACACGTTAAACGACAGTCGCAAACCGTCCAGGAAGTCGCTCGTTCGCACATCCGTAAACATGATGAGCGTTGCCCACGCACTTGCAACTGCAGCCACGTTGGCCAACATCGTGAGCGTCGGCAGCATGACGAGCGCCGCCAGCACGCGCGGGAGCGAGAGATAGGCAATCGGATCGAATGCGAGCGTTTCCAGTGCGTCAATCTGTTCGGTAACGCGCATTGTGCCGATTTCCGCCGTCATGCGCGCGCCCACACGACCCGTCAGCACCAGCGCCGTAAGCAGCGGGCCGAGTTCCAGCACGATACTCTGTCGGACAATGAAGCTGACCGCGGAAATTTGTACGCCTGCAAAGAGCTGATAACGCGTCTGAAACGCCG
>JBDTTO010000813.1:0-2391 GCA_039930585.1 Gemmatimonadaceae bacterium | reverse complement strand
CGTACTTGATGTCAGCGCGCTGGCATCTCTCGACGAAGGCTTTCCCAACTCGTTGCTCGAAGCAATGGCGCAGGGAGTGCCGCTCATGTCAACGCGTGTTGGCGGCGTGCCCGATCTCGTATCACACGAAGTGAATGGATTGCTCGTGCCGTCCGGTGATCCGGCCGCATTCGCGCACGCGATTTTGCGTTTTCTTCGCGAACCTGAACTGGCCGCGACGTTAGCGCTGAATGCACGCCGAACGGCTGAATCTCACCGTTCGGAGGCTGTGACCGACGCGTTGCTGCGTACCTATCGCGCGATTGGACGTGGCTGAAACGTTGGTTGCGGAATCGGCTTGAAACGCCGCACGCGCTGCGGTGCTGGCTTGCCATAAATGCGCATGGTTGCAGCGCAGAGCGCCACCAACAAGTACGGGAACACCATCATCTGCAACGAGCCAAACAAAGCGCAGACACCCAATCCAACAAACGCCGCTTTGTATGACTGGCAACGATCCGCAAGTTCGCGGTCGGCAGGAACGGTGCTGCCCTTTACGCCGGCTGCCAGTTTGGTGAGCCCGCGCCAAGTCGAAACAAAAATCATCATGAATAGTCCAAACCCAATCAAACCACCTTCGGCGGCAACGCGAAGGTAAGTGTTGTGGGCATCACGGCCACCACGTGCGCGCGCGAAAGCAGCACGGGTGCGTGCCATTCGACGGTGCACATTCGGATAGTCACCAATGCCTACGCCCAACGGATTGCGCGCAATCACCGCAAGAGCAACCTGCATGATGATGAAACGTTGACCTGCTGACGTATCCGCCTGATCAAGTTCGTCGGTATCAGTTGACGCCAGATGTTGCATACCTTCATAACGATCCCACACTGAGGACGGCGCGAAGAGAACACCAGCCGCGGCAATAAAACCAATGGCTACAAACAACCGCGCGCGATAACGACTGCGCGCGAGCAGGAAAATCAGGAATGCGCACATTCCAAGCAAACCGCCACGCGACTGCGTGATCATCACGATAAACGGCAGTACCATCAATCCCGCGAATGCCGACATCTTGATCCATTTCTTGTCGGCAGTACGCAAACGATCAAGCGCCAGCGCGAGCGGAATCAGCGTAAGCGCCGCGAGATCGTTGAAGTTGGCAAAGGTAAAATTCCATCCGTAGCGACCCGAAATTGCCTGATGGGTGATGAAGTTCAACATCACACCACGCACTGGATAAAACGCGAACAGGGCGAGCCAGGCCAGTGTGAAAATTCGGTGCTGTTTCTTGTTGGTCACCGTGCTTAGCACCAGAAACGTGATCACCAGAATCTTGAGCGCATCCATCCAGGCCGCCCAGGAAATTGACGGGTCGTCTGAGAGGGGTAACGTGAACAGCGACCACGTCAGGAACGCGGCATGCCACTTGAGCGGCTCGGGAAAATAATCCGGCTTCTCGTTGATCAAGACGGCGAGGAGACCAATGACGATTGTTTCCGAAACGATATTGAGCTTGAAGCTGTGTTGCAGCCACAGGTAAACAACGACGCAAAAGAGCGCGAGCGTCCATCCCTTGACCTTAACCTCTTTTTGCCGGCGCTTCGGAAACATCGGACCAGCAGGTCTGGTCGGACGCGCCGGTGCGGCGAGGTGCGGTTGTAGAGCTGCGTCGAGAGCTGAAGACATCTGCGCGGAAAGTATGGCTGGGGGGCGAACCAGTGCCCCAGGGAATGCTCAGTCTGGAATCTGAGTGGAGTCGAACATTGCTGCGCCCGACTCACAAAGTATGACGACGGCTGTGCGACAGAAGGCACGGAAGTCACATGGATCCACTACCCCGCCTTCGCACGAGGTTTCCACCCTTATTCAGGCGGAACTTCGCTCCGCACGTCTTTCAAGAGCGCACTCACGCTCGCACAGTCCGCGCCAATCGTTGGCGGCAGCCCCAGAAGTTGTGCCCAGAGTGTCGCGGCGGCGCAGGTTTCCCCAACGGTCATATCGAGCAGGATGCCCTGAATGCCTGCCAGTGGGAACCAGTTATTGGCCGGATACAATCCTGCCGACTGGTTCGGCATCACATTTCCCGAAAAAATGCTTCCAGGTGCATAGAAATTAAGCGCGACGGATCCCGTGCCCTTGCTACTGCCGTAGACGCCGTAGGTCGACGCGGGGAAAATATTGTTGGCAATAATTGTGCGCGTGGCGCCACCGCCATCAAGGCTGACCGCATGCTGGGCGCGACCACGATCAACCGTGAAGGAGTTATTGAGTACGGTCACGTCGACCAGGTCGCCGAGGAGCTGCATTTCGCGCCCCTCCCCGCCGGTAATTGGATCATGGCCAACTTCGACAAACAGATTGTTGACGAAGGCGATGCGCGATGTGGGATTCGTTGGCAGCCGACCGCCG
>JBDTTO010000812.1:0-2394 GCA_039930585.1 Gemmatimonadaceae bacterium | reverse complement strand
CGACATTGTGTTGCCGCAGCATTGACGTATCATCGAAAATGAGAATTGCAACTATGCTGGCGCGCGTTCCCGTCGGAACGCTAACTCTCGGCGTGTCGCCGGCATGCGAGTCGCCTCGACGAAATGTTGAAACGTTGGACACATAAGCCTTCGAGCTATCGCCAGAGCGCTGCTTATGGTTGGGCTGGCCGATTGACAGCAAAAAGCCGCCCACCCCGTAAGAGCTGAACGGCCCACACCGCCACCAATCGGCTGCTTAAAAATTCACATCAAACGTGCCGCTGCTAACCACCTTGTTCCCACTCGCACCGGTCGAAGTTGAACCAATGCCCGTAAACGAAAACGTACCGGTCGCGTGCGTCGCGCTCAGCGTCGTCAGGTTCACCGTGCCCGAACCGCCAGCGAGGCTACTCACCCACGTCTGCGTGCCCTGCGAGTACTGCGCGAAATTCTGACTGCCGACACCAACCGCCACGGCGCCGGTTGTGGTCACGCCCAACAGGTTGATGGAAATCTGCCTGGTGTTAGACCCAACTCCCGCGATCGTGATGGTGTTCGTAGTGCGAACAGCCGTCACGGCCAACGAACCCGTAAACGCAGTGCCGTCGATCGACGCACTCATCCGGCCCGCGCCAACCGGTGGGTTGCCGCCATCATCACCGCACGCTGCCACCGTTACCGTAGCCAACATCAACGCCAGAAAGGCCAACCGCTTCATCGATTCGCTCCACAGCCGAGTGAATTCCCAATATGGTGATTGTGAAGCTAGACTAGAACTGGCTGACTATTGCCCAAAGTGCTTCATCGCACAGTTTTAACAATCTGCTTGTGCCCCGCCACTTACCTGAACAGCCCGCGACGATGCGAACACGTTCAATTTTTCTGTCCGTGATGTTGTTGGGAATCACATCAATTGCCGGGGCGCAATCCCCCGTTACAGGCACCGCCATTCAGGTGCGGGGTGCAGGCACCGGAAAAATTCAGGGCGTGGTATTCGACAGCCTGCTGATGAAGCCAATTGCAGGCGCCATGGTCACATTGCTGGGGCGCGCAGACCCCGTCAAAGCAGATTCGCGTGGCCGATTCACGTTCGAAAACCTGTCCGCCGGCGAGCAGACAATCATGTTCTCCACCCCCGAACTCGACTCACTCGGCCTGGGAACAATGGGCACGACGTTGACGCTTGCGGAAGAAGTGACGGCGCGCATCACACTCGCGACGCCGTCGCTGCGCACGTTGTGGCAACGGCGATGCATTGCGGGAACACGCGTCGGAACTGACAGTGGCATTGTGTGGGGCACGATTCGTGATGCGGCCACCAACAATCCATTGCCAGCAGCGGCAGCGACATTCAGTTGGTATGATTTGCGCCCGCGCAAAGCGGCTGGTCTGATCATTGATGACGTGCGACGCGAAGTCATCACGGACAACGCCGGTTTGTTTTTTGCGTGTGGTGTGCCGACCGATGTTGTGGTGGCGTCTGAAGCAATTGATACGTCAACCGTGCGTGGATCGGCCGCCAGCGGACACCTGGAGTACGCAATTGGATCGCGTGGGTTGCAGCATCTCGATTTGCTGGTTAGCAAGGACATGGTGTTGCCGGATAGTGTTGCGGGCAAGTCATCCGGCGACTCATCGCTCATGGAGCGCGCGCGCGGTACGGCGATGCTAAAAGGCAAGGTTGTCGACGATCGCGACCGACCAGTGCCGGACGCCATTGTCACCGTGTCCAGCGCGGATACGAGTGTGCGCACTGGCAAAGACGGCTTGTTTGTTATCGGTGGATTGCCAGGTGGTACACAGGCTATGCAAACCAAACGTATCGGTATTACGCAAGTCAGTCAGATGGTTCCTCTGCGACCGGATTCCGTAACTGAAGTGACGGTGCGTGCGGTCGCGTACAACACCGCCAGCGTGTACAACGTTCGTGCACAGCGTGTCAAAGGTGCGGATCGTCTGGAATACGAAACACGACGCAAAATGGGTTTCGGCATCTTCGTCGACACCAAACAGATTGAAAATCGCATCGACGTGGCCAGTGTACTGCAGTCGTTTCCGGGATTGGAGGTAAGACAGAACGGTTTCAATCTGGAAGTCTCTTCGAAGGCGACCATTGGCGGGCGCTGCACGCCAAATGTGTTCGTTGACGGTATGCCTTCCGATTTCACGATGGCCAATATCTACAAACCGTCTGACTTTCGCGCGATCGAAGTTTATCTGCACGCGAGTTCTGTTCCGGCGCAGTATTCGTCATTCGCCGCGTGTGGGCGCAGTACCCACAGGCAAACCTTGCCGTGCGAATGGGGAAGGAGTCTCACGTTCTCGCAATCGATGTCGACATTAAACATCGTGAAGGAAAGTTTGGCGACGAGACGTGGACGAAGCTCATCGCGG
>JBDTTO010000811.1:0-2400 GCA_039930585.1 Gemmatimonadaceae bacterium | reverse complement strand
GTTTTGCTGTGCGGGCCACCGCCGCGCGGACCCACGGTCAGCTCCGCAATTTCGTCGTTGGGCGGCATTTGGATGGCCGGGTACACAAGCCCATCAAGTGTGAACTTGTCCAATGCTGCGTCGTACGCCGCCTGCGCCACGCGTTGTGGTGCGAAAAAAGTTTTGTCGGCGTCGGGATCAGTCTCGATATGTTTTGGTGCAGGCGGCGCTGCGGGCGGTGCTGCAGCATCACCGCGTCCGCCACGACCACCGGCAGGATCGGTTACACCACGAACATTCGCCGGTAATTGTGTGCCCACGGCAAGCGCGTATTCCGCAAACGTGTGATATGCCGCCGGTCCGAAATCTCGCAGAAAGTTTTCCGTTCCTTCGCCGCGATACGGACCCGTTCCAACAAGACGCACGACATCGTTGAAGCTCGACGGCAACAGCGCGTCGTCAAACACCACGGTTGCACCCGCCGCACGCAAGCCATCAAGCGCTTTCATGAACATGTCGCGCGTTTCTGGTTGCAGCGGCGTGCCACCTCCGCCGCCACCCGCTGTCGCCATCTCCATCATGAACGCGGGAACGCCAAAACGTTTTCCCTTGAGTGCGTCCGGTTTGAGATAGGTGGTGTACGGCGCACGTTGCGCGAGCGCCGCTGAACCTTTCGTGCGAAAATCCAACGGGTCTTCACCAGCCATCACACCCAACGCAATCGCCGCGTCGTTCACGTTACGCGCAATCGGACCCGTGTTATCGCGTAACCAGTCAAGCGGATTGATTCCGGCAATGCTCACAAGTCCGCGCGTGGGCAGAAACCCAACGACGGCGCTCGTGGCGGCCGGCATGCGAATGGAATTTGCTGTGTCCGTGCCCGTGCCCAACACACACAGGTTCGCCGTTACTGCCGTAACCGTTCCGCCCGATGAACCGCCAGGACTGAATCGCACATTGTATGCATTGCCCGTGCGTCCGTACGCCGTGCTGAAGTTGGTGTCGCTGCCGGCAAAGTCGGGCATGTTTGTTTGCGCGAGAATGATGGCACCAGCCGCGCGTAACTTCGCCACAACCAGCGCATCTTTTGGCGCAATCAATTCAAGGCCCGGAACGGTGTATCCGTAAAATCCCGCGCTCGTCACCAATCCTTTGATGCTCGTATTGCACTTGATGACAATCGGTATGCCCCACAATGCACTGCGCTTTGCACTTGCACTTTTTGCTGCCGCGTCCTGCGCCGCTGCAGTCGCGAGCGCGCCTGCCGAGTCGACATGAATGAGCGCGCGGTACACTGGATTGTATTTCGCGATGCGGGCGAGATACCATTTTGTCACCTGTGTGACCGTGTACTTTTTCGCGTCGTATAATTTGTGCAGCCCCGCAACGCTGACTTCCATGAGATCCGCATCCATTGCATCGGCCACGTGCGTGGACGGCAACACGAGCGCGTCGAGAAGCCGTGATGGTGCATCATCTGCCGCAGCCGTGCCTGGAAATCCGGCGAGAAGCGGGAGTGATAACGCGGCAGCTGCGCCGACGGAGGCGGTGCTGACGAATTCGCGGCGATTGAGTCGGCGGTTCATTACCGGAGTGCAGGAGGGCGGGGAACGAGGCGGGTTTACAGTTGGCGACGCGTTGGCACGTGCAAGTTAGTCTTCACGCGAGTTTCTGGTGTTGCAAAACCGCGCCATGATCGCGCCGTGCAACCGTTTGTTACGTGTCCAGCTGGCCGGCTACATGCTCCGATAACTCTCTGGTATTCCTGGAAAACTCCGCCTCTAAATCGATGCCGCATTTATTGGCCAGCACGATGATTGACCATAGACAGTCTGACAATTCGTGTCCGAGTTTTGTTTTGCAGTCATCAATCTTGCGAACACCTTCATTCGCCTGAATCAGTTTGGCCAGGTCGCCCACGTCGCCAACGAAACCAAGCGTAAGTTCTTCTGTGGTCCAGATGCGTCCGTACAACTTGATTTCCAGTTTTTCGTAGAGCTCGTTGAGTTTTAAAGCAGAATTTTGCAGATCACGAAACAGTGCATGTTGATTGGACATAACGCAGAGCTGAAGGGCAGAGTGTGGCGAGGCTGATAGTGAGTGCACTGAAGGCCGATTGCCTCGCGCGAGGTTAACGCGGGCCAGTCGAACGACGGTTTAGTTCGAGTAATTTGTCTTATCCGGTCATTCGACGCCGCAAGGGCGGCCGATGGCTCGGACGGCCGCGAATGTACCCTGCAGCACCCACGCCTCGTGCACAGCGGCGAGCGCCGCGGCCGACTCTTAGGCAGCAGTCCGCCCCTTGTGCCGGTCCTGGCTCGGCGGAACCCCAAACTTCCCCCACACCTCGCGCGGTCCGTAGACGCGGACCGCCTTCATCGTTGCATCAACAGAAGTTGCTTTTGAGTCGTTGTAATATTT
>JBDTTO010000810.1:0-2404 GCA_039930585.1 Gemmatimonadaceae bacterium | reverse complement strand
GCGACAGTTCTTTGTGATCGGCGCTCATTGTGATGCGGCGACGGAATGAGCGGACGCTGGTGGCAGGCCGAGTATCTTGTAAACAAACGCCATGTCCATGTTGGCGGTGACCGATTCGGCGAGCACGTCAAACGCCTGATCGATGGAAAGCCGTTCGCCCGGCGACGGCAATACCGCGCCTTTGCGATTGGCCAACTGCGCGAGCAACGCACCACGTAGCGAACTGTTCTCGAGCAAGCCGTGCATGTAAGTGCCCACGACAAGTCCATCCCGCGACGTCAACCCATCCGGCACGTCTTCGCCGCCGATGTTCATCATGAACGGTGGTGCACCCAACTCTGCACTGTCGAGAACTTCTGTCCGGCCCATGTGAATTTCGTAGCCAGTTAATTCGGTGTTCGATCCGGTGTTTGCTTCTGCTTCATTCCACAGTTGATGCGATCCTGTGATTCGCGCGGTCACCCGACGTGTAACTTTTTCGGGTTCGAATTCCGTGCGCACGGGCAGCAAGTTCAGCCCAGTCGATTCGCCTTGTTGTTCAACACCCAACGGATCGGTGATGTGCGCTCCCAGCATCTGAAATCCGCCACAGATGCCAAATACGGGCGTGCCGGCATTTCGATGATCAACGATAGCGCGCGCGAGTCCGCGTTCACGAAGCCACGCTAAATCGCCAAGTGTTGATTTCGTGCCCGGAATGATAATGAGATCGGGTTGGCCGAGGTCGTGGGGTGATGCGACGAAGCGCACTCGCACCCCGGGTTCGGCGGCAAGCGGTTGGAACTCGTCCAGGTTGGCTACGCGTGGTAATCGCATGACCGCGATATCGAGTACGGTTGGAGCGCCGGCGGTTTTACCAAGCGTGTCCCATTCCAGTGCATCTTCGGCTGGGAGATGCGACAGATCCCACCACGGTAACACACCGATTGTTGGAACTCCGGTGCGTTCTTCGAGCATCGCGAATCCGGGATCGAGCAAGGATGGATCGCCGCGAAACTTGTTGATGACGAATGCTTTGATGAGCGTGCGTTCTTCGGGCTCAAGCAGCGCGTGTGTGCCAAACAACGCGGCGAACACTCCCCCACGTTCGATGTCGCCAACGAGTAACACGGGTGCGGTCGCGTGCCGCGCAACGCGCATGTTCACGATGTCGTATTGCGCGAGATTGATTTCGGCGGGACTGCCCGCGCCTTCGACAACCACGATGTCGTACAGCGCGCGCAGCCGATCGAGCGCGCCAGTAACAACCGGCCACAGTTCAGATTTACGCGCGTAGTAGCTCACCGCGTCTTTTGTGTACCACGCTTTTCCCAACACCACTACTTGTGATGTGCGATCACTTTGCGGTTTGAGCAGTACGGGATTCATATCAACCGAAACAGCAACTCCCGCGGCCGTGGCCTGCATGGCTTGTGCGCGGCCCACTTCGAGACCGTCTTCGGTGACGGCGGCGTTGTTCGACATGTTCTGCGCTTTGAACGGCGCAACGCGATAACCCGCGTTCCGAAAGACCCGGCACAGTGCAGCAACAAGTGTTGTCTTGCCCGCGTGAGAACTGGTGCCTTGTACCATCAGCACCAAACCAAGCGGCGGAATTTGTTCGCGTGACGCGGGCGTGTTTTGTGACATTTACAGAGCTTCAACGTGTGTACGAAACAAGGCAAGTGTTGCGCGCGCGCGGAAAATCGCACTTGCGCGGCAATCCTGTGCGCTACTAACCTTTCCACCACAACTGATCACAACGAACGGGCCATGTAGTAGGAAGCCGGTGTAAATCCGGCGCGGCCCCGCCACTGTCAGAGGCTCTGTTTGCTTCGAACGAAGTGAATAGACCAGGATAAACTCGGTGCAGTACCCACTGGCGTTCGCGCTGGGAAGGGAGAGTTCATCTGCCTCAAGCCAGGAGACCTGCCCGTTCGCTCCCGCTTCAAATCCTCGAGGGAGGATTGCGGGGCCGAACGCATAACCCACGCGCATGTGCGCCCGTGGGCAACCGCTGACAGCCCCCGTCCCCTCTCGTTTCTCGAGTCCGGACGGGTTTCGTGTTTACAGGCGCAGCGCAATCGAAAATTCGTGAGATGATATGCACCGCGTCTCACGCCGGTGCGATGCGTGTGTTGGCACGGATCATGTTTGTGCTCGTGTGCGCATCGGGAATTGCGTGCAATACTGACCCGGCAAAAACGGCGATCCCCAATCAAGCCGTTGCAACGCAATTGATGGAAGCCATCGATGATGCTGGACTCACGGTGCGCCTTGAAAAGCCGGCGCAGCGCATCATCTCGCTCATTCCGAGTGCTACAGAAACTCTGATTGCGATTGGAGCAACGTCGCAAATTGTGGGACGCACGCGTCACGACGTTGCGCCCGAAGTAATGAAGCTCCCATCGGTTGGCGGTGGTGT
>JBDTTO010000809.1:0-2407 GCA_039930585.1 Gemmatimonadaceae bacterium | reverse complement strand
CCGCCCTCTGCGGCTGTCATGTAGTAGTGGCCATCCTTTCGCAGGATGTGCGGTCCTTCAATCCAGATTGGCTTTTTTGAAAAGTCGACGCCGCCGTTCACCAGCATTGTGCGCGGGCCAATCAGTTTGTTCGCCTTCGCGTCAAACTCCCGAATCCAGATGGCACGATGCCCCGGGTATTCCGGTTTCCCGATCGGTGGTCCGTTGTTCATGATGTACGCTTTGCCGTCATCATCGAAGAACAACGATGGATCGATGCCATCGATTTCCGGCAGCCAGATTGGTTCTGACCACGGACCTGCCGGATTTGTTGCCGTCGCTAGAAAATTGCCGCCGCAATCAACGCACGTGTTCAACACATAGAACGTGCTGTCGTGATGTGCGATGGATGGAGCAAACACACCTCGTGAAATGCCCAGTGTATCGAACTTCAACTGCGACGGACGCGAAATGACGTTGCCAATTTGTGTCCAGTTTACCAGGTCACGGCTGTGGTGAACCGGAATGCCGGGGAAGTAAACGAACGTCGAATTCACCAGGTAGTAGTCGTTTCCCACGCGGGTGATGCTCGGGTCCGGATAAAACCCCGACAGAATTGGATTCAGGTATTCGTTGGCGGTCGGCTTGATGGTCGCGTACACCGAATCGTGGCCTTCGTACGCAAACCAATCGAAGCGCGGATCGCTTGTTGCGACCGGCATCTTTGGCGCGGGACCGTAGTCAACGCACGAAGCCGCAACCGCAGCCGAAAACAACAACGCGACGCTCAGGAGGCGCTTCACTTGTTCTGTCCTTTGTTTCCGTTTCGGAAAAAGCTCTCTGGCGGTCCCAGGTAGCTGTTGGGGAGATTGGTTGTTTCAATCACGATCTTCTGCAGCACGATGCCTGGATCGACAAGCCAGAACTTGAGTGTATGCGCACCTGGTTTTTTCACGGTGTGTTGCGACTTCAGAATCCGAATGTTGTCGCCCACCACCTTGTCCCACGCGCCGTTGGACGTGTCCGGAATCATCGCCACGATCTGTGGTGCGTCGTCATCAAGTGAGATGCCGAAACGCGGGCCCGTTTTGCTGCCTGCGAAGTTCAGTGATGGCGACAGATAGGTGTGCACTTTGACCGCGCCGCTATCGAGCAGAAACACACTGTATTCAAGGCGAGGCGTCGCCGCGCTTGGCGTCACGGAGGGAATCGTAACTGGCGCGGCAGTAACGCCCGACAGCGTGCGTCCGAAATCGGGAATGCGTTGCCACCAGATTGAATCGCGGCTGCCCGGAATCGCACCACCAACTGCGCGCGTAAAGTGCTCCGCTTCCATCGACACGTAGCCGTTTGATTGCACGAACCCTATCACTTCGTCACGCTTGGGCGATGACGGATTGATAACGGTTGTTTGAATGACGGTCTTCGCGTTGTTCGGTCCGGTAATCGTCAGTGCTGTCTGCTGTTTTCCGTCCGGAACACGCGCCCAGTCAACTGACACCGACAAGCGCGATTCTTTCGTGATGGTTCCGCTTGCGGGCGTCACTTTGAGCCACGGTGCATCTGCGGTTGCGGCGTACGTGAACGGTGTCTTGCCCTTGTTGTACACGTCGACGTGATACGTCTGTTGCGCATAAGCATCGAACGGCGGCAATGTGGGGCCACGTGCGCCACCCGGCACAAAGCCCGGTGGCGGACCACCACGACCACCAAGTGGCGGCGTCGCTCGATTCTGTTCAACCACGGCCACGCCCATGTCAGCGGGTGTTGGCATTTGAATCACATCAACGCGCGGCATGACATTGCGCGGTGGTTCCTGCCAATACGTGTAACCGATGTGCGTCTGGTCCATCATGTGGCTCCATTTGCCACCGGCCAGTTCCGTATTGTAGAACTTTGAAATTTCCGCGTCGCGATCAAACAGCGCGCGCGCTTTGTCGGCCAGATCATTCGTGCTCGCGCGCCCTTGCGATGCGTACTGACGATTGCGACCAACCGTGACGTACAACTCATTCACATTCGCGCTGGCCTGAATCGGATGCAGCACCAGTTGGTAATACGCATCCTTGTATTGCGGCGCGAGTTTCAGTGAAAGCTGTGTGGCACGCTGCAACAACGCGTTGTAGTCCGCCACCACCGACTCTGCTTCGCCGAAGTTGGTGAGACTGTATGTTTCGGGCTCGAGCAGCTCCGGCTTTCTGCGACTGTTGTATCTGAGATACGTTGTCACCATATCGGCAATGGCAACTGAATGCTCGCTTCCAAACTGCTGCTTTGCCCAATTTACGGTGTAGTCCCGCAACTTCTCCGCCGGAATCGCGGCCGGATTCCACGCGTAGTCCAGGAAGAACTGAATCGGGAATTCCATTGGCTTGAGGTCGCCAACATTCACGACCCAAATGCGATTTGCGCCGTACTCGGTGGCTAG
>JBDTTO010000808.1:0-2408 GCA_039930585.1 Gemmatimonadaceae bacterium | reverse complement strand
GTTCGAGGATCAGGTAGCGGTACTCCACGCTCTTGAGAAGCAGCGTGAGCGCACCCCCAACCAGCCCGAAAACCAGGATTGGCCGGCCGATCGAAAGCGGCTTCACCGCGGTTTGGCGCAGCCGCCGAAAATATGCGGTTTCTGGTGCGATTCATGCATGTCCAAAGGGATACAGCCGGAGCCCCCAACTGCGCCAGCGTCACTCTGCGAAACGCACTTTCAACGAGTCGTGACTTGGCTCCGTTTTTATCAGGCAAGCATTCTTGCATTCAAGGGATTTGCTTGCATGTTTCGGGTTCAGCATCACTTGCCCTCAATCCGAGGATCCATCAATGTCCAGTCGTACCACCCTACCTCGCGCCGCCGATGGCCGTAACCTGGTGGCAACGCTGCTTTGCGTGAGCGCGCTCTTGGCTCCCATTGCAGTCCACTCTCAACCGCTGTCTGGCGACGGCTACCTGTTTAGCCGACCTACGGGTTCGTTTTCACTCCGTGGCGGTTACACCCAGCCAAATGCCAACAGCGATCTGTATCAACACGCACGCAATAATCTGACGTTGGGCCGCAGTGATTTTGGTTCCATTGCAGTTCTCGGCGACATTGGCGTTCGACTCAGTGATCGCTTTTCGCTTCAGTTTACGGGCGGCTATTCGAATCATACCGCCGACAGCGAAATGCGTTATTGGGAAGACAGCGATCATCAGCCGATCGAACAAACCACACGAGTTGTTCGCGCGCCGTTCATGGCTGGCCTTCGTTACGATCTGACGAAGCCAGGCCGAGCCATCAGTCGATTGGCGTACATCCCGTCTCGCTTTACGCCGTACGTCTCGGCGGGTGCGGGCGCGATCTACTACAAATTTCGGCAGGAAGGCTCGTTCAAGGACGACAACAGCGTCAACATTTTCGACGATATTCTCGAGTCCAAAGGCACGTCATTCGCAGGCTACGGTGCGGTGGGTACCGACGTCACCATTCGCCCGAATCTCGCATTGACCACCGAAGCCCGATACGAAGCTGCCCGCGCACGAGTGAGCGACGGAGCGTTTTCTGATTTCAAGAGAACCGACATCTCGGGTATCTCGGCTACCATTGGTCTCACTTTTCGCTACTAGAGGCGCGTCATGAAAAACAATCATTCAAATAGCGGGCGCTTGAGTTATCTCGCTGCAGCTGCGGCGACCGCCCTGTTAGTTGTTGCCCCGTTCACGTCGGCGGTTGCGCAATCGCAGGTTGCGCAATCGCAGGCGCGCTGGATGCCGTTTTCCGGATGCTGGGTTCCGGAAGAAAATGCGGCCATCGGTTCAAACGCCGTTGTGGGCACAATGGTGTGCATCGCACCCGTTGCCGGCACGCAGTCTGCTGATGTGGCCACGATTGTGAACCGACAGGTCCTGCACACCGATCGTATCAACGTCACTGCCGCTCACGTTGACAAAACCATCGACAAATGCCCCGGTTGGGAAACGGCGGCGTGGTCGGCGGACGGACGGCGGTTGTTGATGCGTTCCGAATTCGCGTGTGGTGATAGCGTCAAAGTGAAAGGAAGCGGCGTTTTCAGTTTGAATTCCGACGGTGAGTTCGTGCATGTACAAGGCACGTCCGTTGGATTGAACGCCAGCGCCCGCGTCGTGCGTTATCGCTCAGCCGATGTTGCGCTTGCGTCAGGCACAGTGCTCACGGATTCGGCAATGGTACGTACCGTGCCCGCCGAGAATGGATTTGCGATGACGTCGGTTCGGCAGGCGACGGGAGGTCCCGTCTCAGTTGACGCAGTACTCGACTTGTCGAAGCAGGTTGATCAACAAGTTGCGCAGGCGTGGCTCTCCGAGTTTGGCAAAGCCTCCAAGCTGAGCGCGAAAGAATTGGTCGCCATGTCAAACGCCGGCATGCCGGCGGAGTTGATCGACATGATGGTTGCGATGTCGTACCCGGAGCGTTTCCAGTTGCAAGCGCGTGATGCGTCGGGAAGCGGTGCACGTCCAACGAACGCGGACTTCAGAACGGACAACCGACCGACGTGTGCTTACGATCAGTATGATCTCATGTACATGTCGCGCTTCGACCAGATGAATTGCGTCAATCGTTTTGGCTCGATGTATGGCGTCTATCCGTTTGGTTATCTGAGTGGCTGGCGTTATGGCTACGGTAACTTCGGCTACAACGGTTACGGTTATGGCAACAACTACTATGGCAACTCGCCAATCGTGATTGTGACGCGCCCAAGCGGTGACGATACACCACAACCGCGTGGTCGCGCAGTGAAAGGCGGCGGCTACACGCAGAGTTCGGGAAGTGGCCCAAGCTACCCGAAACCGACCAGCAGTGGTTCCAGCAGCAGTTCGTCGTCGGGTTCGTCGTCCGGTTCATCGACCGGTTCGTCGTCCAGCGGATCGAGCTCCAGTGGC
>JBDTTO010000807.1:0-2410 GCA_039930585.1 Gemmatimonadaceae bacterium | reverse complement strand
GCCAGTCTCGCATCAATCTTCAAGCGCACATTCATTCCGGAATTGATTGGAATGTTTGGCAAGCCCATTGCAGTGGGCATCATTCTGATTGCGTTGTTTGATTTTGTCGCGGCAATTGGAATGTTGCGTGGGCAACCGTGGGCGCGGCCAATGTTGCTTGTAGTCAGCGTGCTTGAGTTGCCCATTTTTCCGTTTGGTACCGCTGTTTCGTTATACACGTTGTGGACGTTGCTCAAGTAGTTTCGAGCCACCTGCCGATCGACGGATCATGACTACGACCTACGACCAGATCGGAGGGACATACAGTCACCAACGCACTACCGATCCGCGAATCGCATCAGTCATCCATGCGGCGCTTGGTGCATCGAAATCTGTGTTGAATGTTGGAGCCGGAACGGGCTCATACGAACCAACTGACCGCGAAGTGGTCGCCGTCGAACCATCGCGTGTGATGATCACGCAGCGCAGCGCCGATCGCGCTCCGGCCGTGCAAGCCGTTGCGGAGTGGCTACCATTTGCCGACAACTCGTTTGACGCCTTACTTGGCGTCTTGACGTTGCATCATTGGAATGATCAGCAGCGTGGGTTGTCCGAATGTGCGCGCATTGCCCGCAATGTTGTTGTGTTTCTTACCTGGGATCCGACCAGTGAAGATTTCTGGTTGGTGCGCGACTATTTCCCATCACTTATTGCGCAGGATCGCACGCGGTTTCCAACCCCCGCGACCATTGGTTCGATGCTTGGTGCAATCGAAGTACAACCGGTTCTCATTCCCGCAGACTGCATTGACGGATTTCTTGGCGCGTACTGGCGGCGTCCGGAGGCCTATCTCTCCGAGTCCGTGCGCAGTGGAATTTCCTCATTCGCCAGCTGCGCCAATCTCGATAGTGGATTGCAGAAGCTGCAGGCTGATCTCGAGTCGGGCGCGTGGCACCGCAAGCAGGAAGATCTGCTGCATCGCGACTCGCTGGATCTGGGATATCGACTGGTTACCGTGCGCGTGAAGTAAACGCGCGCAACAACGAATTACACGAGCGTAAACACCATCTCTACGTGATTGATTTCGTCGCGACGCACTACGCGCAAAATCGCGTGGTGCGACGACGCAACCCAACGCACAATTGAAAGACCCATCCCCGAATTCAAATTCTCGTCGCCACGCGGCGGCGGCAGTTCGAATGGTGCACCACCGCTGGAAACTGCCAGCACTACCTGACGCACATCTTCAACTTGCTCGACAGTGCAACTCACCGTAATTGCATCAGTCACGCTGCCGTAACGGCACGCATTCTCCAGCATTTCCAACACAGCTTCCTGCAACAACGATGCGTGTCCTTGCACCACCGCCGGATCGGCGTTGCCAATGGCCAGACGATGTCCCGTGTCGCGCGCTCGTGCCCGCATAAGATCTGTACATTCGAGCACCAGTCCATCCAATTCAACTTGCTGCTCAAGGCGAACGGTTTCGCCCGTGCGTGATTCAGCCAGCAGAAACAGTTCATCAACACGACGACGCATCGCCTCGGCCGCCGAACGAATACGCGTGAGCGTCGCGTGCGTGCGCACCGGATCAGACATCAAATGGACATTGCCTGCGTCCAGTGCATGACTTGCTTCACCAAAAACCAGCGTGAGTGGCGTGCGAATCTGGTGCGCGGCTTCACGCACAAATTGTACGTTGCGCGCACGCGCTTCCTGCAGGCGCGCCAGCAGCGCATTGAATTCCGTTGCGACTGCCGACACTTCATCACCACGCCCACCTTCAACCGCCAATCGGGTATTCAGGTCGTCCGGCGCAATGGCGGCCATGGCGTTGCCGAGGTCGCGTACGGGTTGCAGTGCGCGACCTGCCAGCAGATATCCCGCCACCAAACTCATCACGAGAATGATTGGCAGACTGATGCCAAACAGTACGCCCAGTGACCGTGCGTCGGCCTCCGCTTCGCCCGCCGAAATGAATGAGACGATCCGAAATGGTGTACGAACTCGCGTGGCGCCATAAGTCACCGCAGTATCGACAACGCGAGCGCGCAGATGCGGTTCACTTCCATTCAATTCAAAAATGAAAGGTTGCCCGGCATTCTTGCGATGTACGTTCGGATCCGCAGCAACACGTACGGCGAAACCATCAGGATCAAGCGTCGCAGCACGATTGTTGAGCGAATCGAGCAGGAGGAATGCGTCCTCCCGGTCCGACCACTCGGAGGTTACTTGCTCGGCAATGTACGTGAAATTTGAATCGGGCGTCTCGTCTTGTTCGCGCAGGAAGCTGCTCCACGCTTCGACCGAAACCACTTCGAGACGCGCATCGAGACGGCGGATGGACTCGTGCGAAACGTATCTTGTACCAAATGCAGCCAGCAGTGCCAATCCAATGGCTGCGAACACGATGAAGGAAAGCAGCAGCATG
>JBDTTO010000806.1:0-2411 GCA_039930585.1 Gemmatimonadaceae bacterium | reverse complement strand
GGTGTGACACGCGCAGCTATTGGAGCTGTGATGTCATCACCTTCATCCAGCAGATACATCGCGCTGCCGCGGACACCCGCCAGTGTGAGTGGGCGAGACAACAACGTATCCAGGGAGTCACCGCTCGAATCCCGGCGATGCAAATCGCCAGACAGTGCCGACAAAGCGCGCACGCCGCGTCCCAGATCATCCAGCACCAACAACACCAACCCCGCACCTACCAACAGTTCAAAACAAATGTCGAGGTAGTAACCCCACGGCGTCCACGCGCCTTGCGCGCGCAAAAACGGATAATCGAGGTGGTGTAATCCCCAGAAGGCAAATGCAACGGCAAGCAATCGCGCCCCGCTTGAACCAACCAACCGGTTGTGACGCCAGAATACGTAACCCGTCCAGGCGGTTGCGCCACTCAGAAACATGACTGCGGGAAGCGCCGCGAGAATGAACGAATCCAGACTGTAAATCGCGACATACGACCACATCGGTGGAAAGAGCGCCACCAACAAATACGCCGGTCGAGCGGGCGGTTGTCGTAAAAAGACAATTGCCGCCCACAGCAACACCAACGCAGTCCAGCCAGTGGTTACCTGATGCCAGTACAACCACACGCGTTGGTCTGTCAGCAGAAACAGGGAGATACACAACAGTCGCAGCACATACACAGACCACGCGACGGCAAACCACCCAAACCACGGACGTTGAAAGCGCACGTACAAATGCGCACACAAAGCGGCGAGCCCAGTCGTGATCGCGCCTTGCAGCAACGTTGCCGCAAGTTCGGTCGCAAGGATCGGTGGTCCCTGCAGCATCGCGATCAAATCAGGCGACAGTGACATCGCCTTCAACAACCGAGCCGGGTGGGCTGCCGGGCGGTGGTGCCTGCCCTTCCATCACGTGATGCACAGTGCGCGTCGGATACGCGAAGGACGAGCCGTGACGTTCCACGATCTTCATAAACTCCAGCAGCACCGCATGCCGGATGTCCAGAAATTCCGCATAGTCTTCCGTCTGAAACCACGCGCTCACGCGCAACTTGATGGAAGAATCGCCAAATCCAATCACGTGCACCTGAATCTGATCGGGCCAGATTTTGGGCTGACTGCGCAAGTGATTTGCGATCTCGTCGCGAATTGTGGTGAGCACTTCAGGCTCGGTGTCGTACGTGATACCAAGATCGACGCGAAAGAATATGCGATCGCGCGCGCCAAACGTTTCAATGCGTTCTTCGGCGAGGCGTCCGTTGGGCACGCGCACAATCGTGCGCTCCTGCGTCCGAAAGCTCGTGGAACGCAAACCGATTCGTTCGACCGTTCCCTCAAGCGTGCCAACACGCACGAAATCGCCAACGCGAAAAGCTTTGTCGGCCGCAAGTGATACGCTGCCAAACAAATGCTCGATGGTTTTCTGGCCCGCCAGCGCAACGGCAATTCCGCCAATGCCCAGACCAGCCAACAGCGACGTTACCTGATAACCGAACTGCGACAGTGCAACCAGCAATGCAAGGATGCCGAGCGTTACTCGCAGCAAGTTGCCCAGCAGCGGCACAAGTGTGCGCGCTTGCGTTTGACCGTGGCTCCAGGCGGCCGTCACCAGATGGTTCTGCATCAATCGAATGGCGCGCAATAACGCCCAGAACAGAGCAAGCATCACCAAACCGCGCGCGGTTGCGTCCAGCAATCCGGAAACCCGCGCATTCAAGTCAAGCACGCCAAGTATTGGTGTCGCGGCAATCGAACCAACCCACAGCCTGAACGGTCCGCGCAAGCGTTCCAGAAGTTTGTCATCCCAGTCCGCGGCCGTGCGACTGACGATGCGCCCCAGCACGCTGCGCGCCAACCAGCTCAACGCGAACGACAACAGATACAGAAACGGTACCGCGACGGCGAGGCCGATCCACTGCCACAGCAACACGTGTAAAGGTCCCTCGCGCATGAGAGACAGCGGCAATCGATCACGCAACCACGGTGCACCAAGCTGACCAAACCAGTAGTCAGTTGCACCAACGGTCGTTCCGGAAAATACCCAACGCGCCAAACCTCCTTCGTTGACGCGCATCATCAACACGGGCTCGGGCAAACCGCTCGGGCCGGGAATCACACCAATGCGGTCGTGTTCAAAATCCCCGTCGGTCGTATCACCCAGTGACAGCGGCGAAATCGAACTGGATTCGAGCGCCAACCGTTGATCGAGTACGAGCTTGAGGCGACGCGCCAACACATCGCCGTGCGTGCTCTGCTCAGGTGACAGCGCCAGATACTGCGCGGCCTTGCTCCACTCACCTGCGAGCCCCAACCGCACAAAGTTCTCGTAGGACGCACGCGGCGAATCAGGCGCCGCCGTGATTATCACCTGCGCTGGCGCGTCGCCGCCGGCCGCTCGCGGCTTCAACAATCCAAGCTGTGCATGCACTG
>JBDTTO010000805.1:0-2415 GCA_039930585.1 Gemmatimonadaceae bacterium | reverse complement strand
GCACCCGAACCGCCGCCGCCGAAAGCGTAGCCCGCACAATTCAATGTGTGAAACGTCGTGTGCATTCGCATGCGACGCGGTGGGCAATTCGCAGTGCTTTGCACAACGATTCGGCGATTGCCTGGGCTTCTTTCAACGTGGTTCATGTTTCCGAAAATTCACAAGAGCAACTTCGCGCCGGGAATGCGCGCGAAGATGGGGTTATTGCACGCTTCGACGCTGATCGTGTTTGCGCTGTTCGCTGCTGCGGCGAATGCGCAAACAACCGGCACTACGCCGCCCATGGATCATTCCAAAATGGGAATGTCGCAGTCAACGATCGTGGCGGATCCACTTGGTGTTCCCATGGATCGTGGCGGCTCGGGCACCACATGGATTCCCGATGCTGTGAAGCTGCCGACGTACAGCGTGATGAAGGGCAAGTGGGATCTCATGTTGCACGGCTTTGTGTTCGCGCAATACAACACGCAGGAAGGCAAGCGCGGCGACAATCAGTTCGGTTCGCTCAACTGGGGCATGTTCATGGCCAGTCGCGATGTGAAGGGCGGACGCTTCCAGGCACGCACCATGTTGAGCATCGATGCGGCGACGGTCGGTCCACGTGGATATCCGTTGCTGTTGCAATCGGGTGAGTTGTACAACGGGGAATCCGTGCATGATCGGCAGCATCCGCACGACTTCTTCATGGAGCTAGGCGTGACGTACGAGCGCCCGATTGTCCGGAATATCGGCATTGCATTGTATGCCGCACCGTCAGGTGAGCCGGCGCTTGGTCCGGTTGCGTTCATGCATCGTCCGTCGGCAATGGATTTACCTACGGCACCCATTGGGCATCACTGGCAGGATGCCACACACGTCGCGTTCGGTGTGTTGAGTGCGGGACTGTTCACGAACACGATGAAGCTCGAAGGATCTGTCTTCAACGGACGTGAACCCGATCAGCACCGCTGGGATTTTGATCGGATCAACCTTGATTCGTATTCGGGTCGCCTGTCGGTTAATCCGAACAAGAACTGGGCGCTTACTGCGGGTTATGGATTTCTGAAAAGTCCGGAAGCGCTGCATCCGGATGAATCGGTGAAACGCATTGTTGCGTCTGCGATGTACGGGCGTGAAGTTGGCGGCGACGGACAATGGGCCACGACCGTCGTGTACGGCGCCAATCAACATTCAGAAGACGTACATAGTGCCCTCACCCTCGCGCGCGATGTTGAGTTGGCGCTGCCGGCCAGAACGCACAGTGTGCTGCTGGAATCCGAACTCGTGCTCGACCGCCGGAAAACGTTCTTTGGGCGCACGGAATACGTACAAAAATCTGCCGATGATCTCGTGTTGGAGTTCATGAATGGCGGGCCATACAGCGACAAGGTTTACGTCAAGACAATCTCGCTGGGGTATGTGCGCGAACTGAAAACGATGCGCGGCGCCACGCTTGGTATTGGCGGCATGGGAACGCTGAATGTGTTGCCACCGCATCTTGATAAGTGGTATGGCACTCGCACGCCCGTTGGTGCGCTCTTTTTTCTGCGCGTGCGCCCCGTGTTGCAACGCGGCGGCATGGCGATGAACATGCCGGGAATGAAGCATTAACAGCGATTGGCCGGTGGCCGGATGGCGCTCAGCATGCTTGAATCATGACATGTACGATTTGTTGCCAGTTCGGCCGTCGGCTTCGCAGTGAGTCCGCAAACACCGCGGGCTCTTGTCGCGTCGCTCGGGGCGTTTTTGCGTCGTGCATTTGAAGGGATTGGCGAAGGTGCGCGATTCACGGCCTCCGTCGCGCGCGCGGCGCGTGATGTCAGAGATTGGGTACCGCAATTTTCAGCGCAGGCCCGCTCATTGGGCGTCGGCTCGATTCCGATCGGAATTTTTATCGCGCTGTTCACGGGCATCGTGTTGGCGCTTCTGGCCAGCTACTCCGTTGGCGATCTCGTGCCGCCGTATTTTGTAGGCACGCTCGTTCAGAAGACGGTGACGCTTGAACTCGCGCCGGTGCTCACGGGGCTCGCGCTCGCGGGGCGTGTTGGCGCCAACATCGCCGCCGAATTGGGCACGATGAAAGTCACCGAGCAGATCGATGCACTCGAAACGCTTTCGTTCGAGCCGCTTTCCTATCTCGTGGTGCCACGCGTGGCCGCCGCGACCGCCATGTTTCCGATTGTGGTGGCACTGGCGATGCTGGTGGGCGTGTTGTCGGGGTGGCTGGCATCGCTGTCGTTGCTTGACGTCACTACGGATCAGTTTCTCAAAGGCGCGCGCATCTTTTTTGTCGACTTTGATGTGCGTTACGGGCTCGTGAAGTCGGCCAGCTTCGGATTGGCCGTCTCGCTGATTGGCTGCAAGGCCGGTCTCTCGACCGAAGGTGGCGCGCAGGGTGTAGGCGCTGGTGCCACCCGCGCGGTTGTGATGTCCGCG
>JBDTTO010000804.1:0-2419 GCA_039930585.1 Gemmatimonadaceae bacterium | reverse complement strand
ATTAACCGTACCCCCAAGTGGTCCACCGGAAAGGTCAAGCGTAACCGTTCGCAGCGAACCCGCCGTCGGAAACGGCAACTCGATGCGGGTATCGTACGTGTACTCAGCGCCAATGTTCGAACGGAAGCAGTTCTTGGTACAACTGCCGCCCTGCACAACGCCCGATTCGAACGTGGTCGCCTCGCCTTGATAGGTGAACGCGATGGTCGAACGCAGCGACCACGGCACCGGAAAACCAAAACGCAATGAAGCACCAGTACGAATGTTCTGTCCAAGATCACCAATCACGATACGCGACTGACTGCGATACGCACTGAGTGAACCGGAAACCCGACCACCGCGCAACGTTGGATCCTGATACGTCGCCGTGAAGTCGTTGAAATATTTTCCGTACTGCCAGTTGAGCGAGCCCTTTTTGCAAAGTCCAAACAGGTTCGGCTGTTCGACGCCGATGAATCCGCCAAAGCCCACGTTACCCTGGCCCATCGATGCGCCGAAATTGATACTGCCGGTGCGCTTTTCCTTCACCTTGAAATCAACGTCAATGTCTCCATTGTCGTTGATCGGACGCGTCGCAGGAAACGGCATGTCCTGTTCGAAGAAGCCCATGTTGCGAATGCTCTGCCAGCTCTGAATCAGGTTGTCCTGATTGAACGGCGCGCCGGGCGGCAGATAAATCTGTCGGCGAATGCAGTCTTCCGACGTGAAGTCATTACCGATGATGTTGATGCGATTGACAATCGCAGGATTTCGTTCGTCGATATCCCATCGGAGGTTCACAGTGGGAACCGAGTCCGCATCGTACACACGTTCAACCGTTGGCTGAATACGCGCATACAGGTAACCGAAGTTGTGATAGTGCGTGTTCAGGCGATCAACCGCCGCATCCCACTTGGCTTCGTTGAACATGCCTTCGGGCGCGTTGGCCTCCCGTCTGATCAATCCTTTGATACGCTGCGTCACCGTCACGCTCTGATCATCAAACGGATAGAACTCGCGCAACTCTTCTGAAGAAAACCGACGATTGCCGGCAATTTCAAAAGTGCCAATGCGATACTGTGGACCTTCATCAACATTCAGGTTGATAAGTCCTTTTCCACGTTGACGATCAACGATAAGCGTGTCTTTGTTGATGCGCATGTCGAGAAAACCGAGACGCGAATACAACGCCGGAATTGTGTCGCCGACATCGGACGCATACTTGTCTTCGTCAAACTCGCCCTTGTGGAAGAACAGAAACCCTTCGGGCTTTGTCTTCATCGCTTTCACAATCGTCTTGTCGCTGACGTTTGTGTTTCCGGTGATATCGATACCTGAAATTGCGAGTCGGCGGCCTTCATCCACGTTGAATGTGAGCATGATGCGACCTTCGGACATCACCGTCGAATCGGGCTTCACTTCAGCCAGGTAGTAACCACTGGCTTCGTACAGCGAGTCGATACGCGTGCGTGCACGAACAACCTGCGCCGGATCAATCGGACGACCGATCAGCAAGTCAACGCGATCGCGCACGTTGCGCTCCGACAACGCTTTCACGCCGGTTACGCGAATGTCTCCAAGCAGCGGGCGCTCTTTCACCTGGAACACCAGGAGAACCTTGCCCGGCACGCTCGTCAAATCGCAGCGCGAGAACAGCGAATCGGGTTCGAACTGCCCAAGCGAATACAGCGCACGAAGCGCGCGCTCAAAAACTGGCGAGGCAAGTTCCTCTCCGGCTTTGAAATCAAATTTTTCGCGGATAACTGCCTGGGTAACTCGCTTGTTCCCAAGCACAGCAATGGAATCTGGCGTCGCACACTTTCTACTGACGTCGTCATCTCCCTGCGCGCGAGCTCGATTGGGCGTTACCATGGCCACCGCGGCCAGTAAGCCACTGAGGACGGCTCTGCCGAGCACGGCCCCACGGGCCCGATTCCTGATGCTGAAAGTCTTGTGCATAGCCTCGAAATATATACCCGGAATGCAAGCGGCCGGACCCCTTCGGGCCCGGCCGCTGAAATGATCCCGGCTCAGACCTGCGGGCTGGGGGACAAGACGCGGAAGTCGAGTTTGTCTTTCTCCCCAGGGACGATATCGATTTCAACTTCATCACCCTTGGAGAACTCACCCTGCAGCAGCTTCTCGGAGAGCGGGTCTTCGATGTAGCGCTGAATGGCCCGCTTGAGTGGACGTGCACCGAAGTGCTCGTCGTACCCATGGTCCACCAGGAAGGTGGTGGCCGCATCTGTCAAACGAAGGGTGATCTCCTCGTCCACCAGGCGGCTTTGCACCTCTGCAAACAGAATGCTGACGATTTTTGTGATGTGTTCCTTGCCCAGCGGGTGGAACACGATCACATCGTCCAGACGGTTCAGGAATTCAGGATTGAACACCCGTCCCATCTCTTCCTTCACTTTGTCACTGATTCGCTCGAAATCGT
>JBDTTO010000803.1:0-2421 GCA_039930585.1 Gemmatimonadaceae bacterium | reverse complement strand
CCCGCATGCCAGCCGACATTCGATAACACGAATGCAAAACGATCGCGCATCCCAGGCGCGTCCAACTGCCGCATCGCGTCATCAAGCACCACGCGATCCATTGACTGGCGTCGCTGATTCAACTCTTCGAGTTCGCGGGCGATGCCGTTTGCTTCGCTTTCTGATTCAGAAAGCAGCAGCTTGAGGCCGAGGTTCGCATCCGCAATACGTCCGGCCGCATTCAGACGCGGCGCGAGAACGAAACCAACGCGACCCGCCGTAAGTGTCTTTGCATCAAGCCCGGACGAACGCATCAACGCGCGAAGACCCGGATGTTCAGTTTCGGCCAACAGCTTGAGGCCATAACGAACCATCACACGGTTTTCGCCGCGAAGTGGCGCGACATCCGCAATCGTTGCGAGCGCCACGAGATCGAGCTGACGATGCGCGAGTATTGGCGACACACCAAACGCTTCGCACAACGCGAGTGCCACTTTGTAAATCACGCCAACTGCCGCGAGATCCTTGTCGCCACTCGTGCATTCCGGACGACGCGGATTGCAAATCGCGTACGCTTTCGGAAGCGGCCCGCCTGGCAAGTGGTGATCTGTGATAATGACGTCGATGCCGCTAGACATCAGCGCATCAACTGCCGCGTGCGCGGATGTTCCGCAATCGCACGTCACGACCAACGTTGCTCCGGCCTTCTTTGCGGCGAGCACGCCGGCGTCACTCAAATCGTAGCCGTCGGTCAACCGATTGGGCACAAACGGCACAACCGAACGAGCACCCAGTCCGCGCAACACTCGCACCAACAGCGACGTGGAGCACATGCCGTCAACGTCGTAATCGCCGTGCACAAAAATCGTTTCCTGCGCACGGACCGCATCGGCAATACGCGCCACCGCGCGATCGAGATCAAACAGTGTATTGGGCGCGTTCAGATGTTCGAGACGCGGTCGCAAATATCGCTTTACGGCTTCGGGTTCACTTAACCCGCGCGAGATCAACAAGCGACACACGGGTTCAGGTAATGCGAGCGCCAGCGCCAATTCCTGCACGCGTGCATGCTCCGGTTCGGGAACCGGAGTCCAACGAGCAGGTGGGCGATGCGTAGCCAAAATCAGGTTGCCGCGGGAGCTGTGGGAGTCGCTTCGAAATACAGCAGCACGCCACAGCCTTCGCACGTTTCGATGATCTGTCCCTGCGTCAGTGCTGGTCGACGTTGCATTGACACAGCGGTATCACACTGTCCGCACGAAAAATTTCTGAGCGCGAAGACGGCCGGTCCTTTGCGTCGCGAATTCATGCGTTCGTAACGGGCCAGCAACTGTTGGCTCACTTTCGTCGCAGATGCAGCGCGTTTTGCCTGCGCATCCGAGATGCGTTTGCCAAAGCCGGCGCGTTCAACTTCCAACGCCGCGCGTGTTTCGGCCTGCTGACGGTTCATGGCTTCAGCCGCGTCGCGTGCAGCAGCGGCAGCACTTCGCAACTCCGTGAGCCGTCGACTGAGTGCCAGCAGTTCACTTTCATCTTCAGCGACCACTTTCTTCGCGCTTTCCACCTGAGCCATGGCGGCTGTAGCTTCGCGAAGTTTATGCGCCTGGTTGAGCGTGTTGACATTCTTTTCGTGTCGATCGCGATGTTCAGCGATGCGCAGTTCCAACGCGCGAAAGCGTTCTGATTCGCGCGCCAGCATTGCATCGGCCTTCGCGCTTTCATCGATGGCCCGCGCTCGCGCCTTGTCCAGCGCCTGAATACGCGGATTAAGCGACGCCAGCTCCGCTTCAACCGTGCGCAGCGCTTCATCGTCGTTTTGCAACGTTAACAGACTCTCGAGTTCCGGATGCACTCAACCCCCTGCGTGGGACAACTGCGTGAAGTAACCAGTTATCAAAATTTCGGTTTGCCGCGTGGTGCACGAATCGGTACCAGCTCTCGCCGTAGCTTCATCAGCTCCAACTGTTCCTTTTGCAATTCTGTCTGACGTTCAGGAGATGATGACCCGAACTCCTCCTGAATCTCTGCCAAACGTTGATCGATCGGTCGCACGTCCAACTTTGCGAGATTGAGCTGGACATCTACCGCGTCAGGATTTGCTCCATCCTGCCTGTGTGCTAATTCGCGGAGCGCATCCGCGGTCACATCATCGACCCGTTCGGTAATCTGGTCTAGTCCTTCGTCCGGACCCGCCACCAAAAGTACTCGAAACAGCTCACTGTAACGCACGTCGCGAAAATCTGCCGGCCCGTGGCGTTCGGCGATGCGTTCGACGAGTCCGCGATCCGCCAGCATCGCTGAGATCAGTGCGCGTTCGGCCGGTTCGTCAACTTTAGAGCTGGGAGGCAACCAGCTCGCGCGCCATTCGGGAACGCCAGGTTTGCCGTTACGTCCCTTCCACTGCCCACCCTGAATGTTTCCAATACGAGTTTATTGGTTAAA
>JBDTTO010000802.1:0-2425 GCA_039930585.1 Gemmatimonadaceae bacterium | reverse complement strand
AAAATCCGAAAACTTGATCCGGCCAACGCGAAGCGAAACAAACTCCTGCTCGGCCACATTGTGCGCATGCAGGAAGAAATCGGAACCGGCGGTGCTGGATTTCGATTTCTGTACTCCGCATTCCTGCAGGAAGCTTCACAGGTTACCGGCGACGCAAAAATGGCCGAGTGTGCGCGTGAACTGACTGCGGCTGGTGATGAATGGCGTAACTTCGCGCTTTCGTGCGCGCGGATGTGCAAGGATCGCGAGCCAATGGACTACGGACGCCTGGCCGACATGCTGGATCATTGCGCGAGAGTTGAAACCGCGGTTTTCAAGAAGTTGCGAAATCGAGCTTCCTGATTGAAGGCAATCTTCATTACGCTGTAGGCAAAAACCTGACCGGAGCCGCGTTGCAAAACACTGTTCAAATCTTGCGTTAAACGGCCACGGTGAGAGAATCTTAACATGGTCTGTAAAGCGTTACAGTTGAACGCACTACGCACCAATGACATAGAGCCGACATCTAGTCACTCGTCACCATAGGTACTTGCCATTGCGTCGCAGTGTGCGATTCGTAGCGTTCAAAGAATGCTACACGAATTCGTTACTGCGCACAGCACCGAGATTATCTCCCGCACGCGCGCCAAGGTTGCGCTGCGATCAAATCCGGCAGTGACCGATGACGAGTTGGAGAACGGCGTACCATTGTTTCTGGCGCAACTGGTCGAAGCGCTCGCCACGCCCACGCCAACGCACGAAGCCATCGGACCAAGCGCGGCGCGTCATGGCGCCAACATGCTCCGCATGGGTTACACGATTGCGCAGGTTGTGCACGACTACGGCGATGTGTGTCAGGCCGTAACTGAGCTTGCCGAAGAGCTGCGGGCCGACATCAGCATTGACGAGTTTCACACGCTCAATCGGTGCCTGGATGACGCCATTGCTGAAGCGGTGTCCGAATATTCGCGGTTGCGTCAGCGCAAACAGACGGATTCCGAAACAGATCGAATCGGCGCGCTTGCGCACGAAATGCGCAATCGTCTCGCTTCGGCTATGCTGGCCTATGAAGCGCTGAAAGGTGGACGTATTGGCATTGGGGGCAGTACAGCCGCCGTTGTCGACCGAAGCCTGCGAGGCCTGCGGGATTTGATTGACGGTGCACTCGCAGAAGTGCGCATTGAGTCAGGCAAACAAAATTGGGAGCGCGTACTCGTCTCGGATCTGCTCGAAGAGATTGAAATCGATGCGACACTCGACGCGCATGATCGCGGCATGACGTTCGTTGTGAAGGTTGCACCGCGAGGCGTCGAAATTCGGATTGACCGCGCTATTCTCACGGCGGCCTTGCACAACCTGCTGCAGAACGCGTTCAAGTTTTCCAGGGCGCGCGGTCAGGTTGAACTTACGACCACCGTAACCGCCGATACGGTCATCTTTGAAGTCGAAGATGAGTGTGGTGGCCTTCCTCTAGGTGCGGCCGAAGAACTCTTTACGCCCTACACCCAAAAGAGCGACAATAAAATCGGTATGGGGTTAGGCCTTTCCATCAGTCGGAAAGGAATTGAATCACACGGTGGTCATGTGGGCGTGCGCGATATTCCGGGCAAAGGGTGTGTCTTCTTCATTGAAGTGCCGCGCCATCCCAGCAGCATTGCGCCGACGCCGTTTCCAGCGGTGAAAATTGCAATAGTAGAAGCCGTCGGCTAGCGAACATTGCGCGCTGGCCAGCTGTCAGTGCGGCCACTTCCAATCGCGAATCTCCGGCATGTCGTCGCCATGTTGACGAATGTAGGAATGATGCCGTTCAAGCTGATCGACGCAATACGCGCGGATGCGCGGCCCATCCTCGGTCGCATGCAAACTCGCCACACGATCCACGACGTCCAGCACGAGATGAAAGCGGTCGAGATCATTCATCACGGTCATGTCGAATGGTGTCGTGGTCGTTCCCTCTTCCTTGTACCCGCGCACGTGCAGGTTGTGGTGATTCGTTCTGCGGTACGTGAGTCGGTGAATGAGCCACGGATAGCCATGAAACGCGAAGACGATGGGTTTGTCTTTCGTGAACAGTGCATCGAAATCGACATCGCTTAGTCCGTGCGGATGTTCGATTTGTGGTTGCAGTGTCATGAGATCCACGACATTCACGAAACGCACGCGCAGATTCGGCGCGAGTGTTCGCAACAGCGATGTTGCCGCCAATGCCTCAAGCGTCGGAACGTCGCCGGAGCAGGCGATGACCACATCGGGATTGACTCCATCATCAGTGCTGGCCCATTTCCAAATACCAAGTCCGGCAGTGCAGTGTTCGGCCGCAGCGTTGATATCCAACCACTGTGCAGACGGTTGTTTGCCCGCCACAATCACGTTCACGTAGTTGCGGCTCCGCAAACAATGATCGACGACTGACAAAAGTGTATTCGCATCCGGTGGTAAATACACA
>JBDTTO010000801.1:0-2426 GCA_039930585.1 Gemmatimonadaceae bacterium | reverse complement strand
CTCGGCAACTGGTTTATCCCATACCACAAAATCGCAGTTGGGATAATTCTCACAGCCGTAAAACGCCTTGCCGCGTTTCTTGCTGCGACGCTCGGAAATTTCGCCGCCGTCTTTCGGGCACTTCACACCCGTTGGCATCGAACGCGTACCGCGGCACTTCGGGAAGCGACTGCACCCCAGGAAATCACCGCCGCGCCCGTGACGCACCACCATTGGCGCGCCGCACTCCTGACACATGTGTTCCGTGAGTTCGGCCGGCTTCCGCTCGCCCTTGATCGGACGTGTGTACGTGCACCCCTTCGGATGCAATTCACACGCGACAAACGGTCCGAAAAATCCACCCTTCGCGACCAAGCGACTTTCGATGTGGCGCTCTTCGCGACACACCGGGCAGCGTTCGGTTTCGAGCGCAGACAAATCATGCGCTTCGGCAATCAGCGCGTCGAGATCGTTGTCGTTAAGCGTTTTCTGAAACGGCGTCCAGAAATCCTTGAGCGCCGCCTGCCACTTCATCTTGCCTTCTTCGACCTTGTCGAGATCACCTTCCATCTCCGCCGTGAAACCCACGTTGAAGATGTCGGGGAATTTCTTCACCATCACCTTCTCGACGGTTTCGCCAAGCTGCGTTGGGAAGAATCGACGTTGCTGCAACTCGACATAACGACGGTCGGCCAGCACCGAAATAATTGACGAATAGGTGGACGGGCGACCAATGCCCAGTCGTTCCAGTTCTTTCACCAACGACGCTTCGGAGAAACGCGGTGGCGGTTCGGTGTGGTGCTGCTTCGGATTGATGCCTTTGCATGGCACCTGATCCTTCACTTCGAGAATCGGCAGCGCCTGTTCGTCTTCCAGCGCCTTCGAATCGCCTTCTTCCCTGGCTTCGCGATACACCGCGAGGAAGCCGTTGAACTTGATGACCGAGCCCGTTGCACGAAACTGAAATTCGCGTGACGCGGTCTTGATATCAAAATCAACCGTCGTTGTATCGAATACGGCCGGCGCCATCTGCGACGACATGAAACGCTGCCAGATCAACTGATAGAGCTTGAATTGATCGGCTGTGAGTTTCTTTTGCAGCAGTGCGTCGGGTTTGACATGCGGGAACGTGGGACGCACACCTTCGTGCGCATCCTGTGCGTTTGATTTCGCACTCGGATACAACTGCGCCGTTGCCGCGAGATGATCATCCCCGTACTCGGCACGTAAAATTTCGCGCGCCGCGTTTGCGGAGTCTTCTGAAATGCGCGTGGAGTCAGTACGCATGTAGGTAATGAGACCCTGCGCGCCGTCTTCACCACCAATGTCGATACCTTCGTACAGATCCTGCGCGAGACGCATCGTGCGCTTCGAGCCAAAGCCCAGTTTCTTGGCAGCTTCCTGCTGAAGTGTGCTGGTCGTGAATGGCGCGGATGGATTTTTGCGCTTCTCGCGACGCTTGACTTCGGTAACCGGAAAAGTCTTGACGCCTTTCAGTGCATCGAGAATTGACTGCGCTTCGTCGCCGTTATGAATCTCCGGCTTCTTGCCATCGATTTGATGCAGCTTGGCGACGAACGCTTGCGCGCCTTTTTGCAGATCGGCCGAAACTGACCAGTACTCAACAGGAACGAATGCGCGAATCTCGCGTTCGCGTTCGACGATGATGCGAAGCGCCACCGTTTGCACGCGGCCGGCCGACAAACCTTTCTTGACCGTTTTCCAGAGTACAGGACTCGCCTTGTAACCAACGAGCCGGTCGAGCACGCGACGCGCTTGTTGCGCATCAACCTTGTCGTTGTCGATTTCCTGCGGCTTTGCAATCGCTTTCTGCACCGCATCCTTCGTCACTTCATGAAACAACACGCGACGAATTGGCGCGGTTACCGCATTGCGCGCCGGCTTCGTAAAGAACTGTTCGACATGCCAGCCAATGGCTTCTCCTTCTCGATCGGCGTCGGTCGCGATGAACACTTCGCGTGCTCCCTTCGCAATACGCTTGAGATCATTCAGGATGTCTTCCTTGCCTTCGATCGTGACGTATTCTGGCGCAAAGCCGTGGTCAATATCGATGCCAAGTTTTTTGGCGGGCAAATCGCGAACGTGACCAACTGTGGCACGCACTGTGTAAGCGCGTCCCAGATATTTGCCGATGTTCTTGGCTTTTGTTGGAGACTCAACAACGACCAGCGTTGTCCCGCCTTCGGGCGGCGGACCTGAATCTTCTTCAGGGATTTGATAACGGGATCGAGTTGGTGCTGACTTGCCGGCGGCTTTTTTCGCCGCTGTTTTGGTAGCGGTCTTCGCAACTTTCGTGGCCACCTTGGTCGCAACTTTCGTTGCAACTTTTGTTGCAACTTTGGTGGCCGCTTTGACCGCAGTTTTCACTGGAGCGGATTTTTTTGCGACGGATTTTTTGGCGGGCGTTCGCGTGGTCGCTACCTTCT
>JBDTTO010000800.1:0-2431 GCA_039930585.1 Gemmatimonadaceae bacterium | reverse complement strand
TGGCGTCTTCGTTCGCGAGCAGGCGCGTGGCGAGTCCACTGACGGCGGCCGTGCGAATCGATGTGATCGACGACGCGTCGGCGATGGCCTGCAGCGCGCCGTGTTCGGCGTCAAACAACAACACGACGCCAATGTGTGAATCAAATGGCGTCGCGTCGTTGCCCGGAAAAACCGTGATGAGTTTGGCGCCAATTGATGCCCCGCTTCCCCGCCCCAATACCGCAGGCATTGATGCGAAGGCGTTCATGGTGTCCGGAAGCCGGATCACCGTGCGTAACGGCAGAATGCTCTCGCCCTGAGCCACACTCTTGAGCGCCTCCGCCATGACGTCGATGCACTCGGCCATGGGCAAAAGCCTGATCACATCTTTGTCGGACAGCAGCAGTGTTTGCATCGGGAGTTTGTGGGTGATCAGCCGCCGCGACGGCCACCTTTGGCCGACGTATTTTGTGGTTTGACCATCGGCGCCGGTTTTGGCGCGGCAGTTTTACCAGCCGAAGGTGCGTCAACGGCGCCTTTTTTGGCCGGTGCTTTGCGAGAGAAATCCGGAATGGCGCCGTGTCCTTTTTTCTGCATACGACCTCCTTTGATTAGGGTCTCGTCCCCGTAAGCTGCCGCGAGGTAGCGAGCCGGACAACCGCCCCGGACCGATCAATCGAGTTGAACGGACGTTTGAACTGTCAGTCGCTCTTGCGGTACCGCGAAAAACCGCGATTATTGCCTCGAATGTCCTCCCCAAACCGCCTTCTGCGCGGACAACTGATGCGTGTGACCGCGATGCCTCTCGGCGCCGTCACACTTTTGCTTCTGGCTGGCTCCTCGACGATGAGGGCGCAGTCCTCGCCCCTGCCAAAGGCGGCGACCACTAAAACTGTGCCTGCGACCGGCAAAGTTACGGGCGTCGTTTTCGACAGCGTGCTGATGAAGCCCATGCCCGGTGCGCAGGTGTGGTTACCGGCGACTACCATTGCCACAACGTCCGACGAAAACGGCAAGTTCGTCCTGGACAGCGTTCCGTTCGGAACCCAGACCATTGCGTACTCGGCGCCTGTGCTTGACTCCATCGGGTTTGGTACGCGCGGCACCGTGGTCAACGTCTCCGCAGCGGTGACGCCGAATATCACGATTGGAGCACCATCCAATGCCACCATGTGGCGGGTGTTGTGCACCGACAAATTGCGCCTGAGCGCTGATTCGGGAATTGCGTGGGGCAGGATTACGGACGCCAGTAACGGCAATCGCCTCAGCAATGCGCCAACGTCGTTCAATTGGTATGACATGCGCCCTGCCGGGCGCAAACTCAACTTTGCCGAAGTGAACAACGAAGTGCGCTCCGACAGCACCGGCATGTACTACGCGTGTGGTTTGCCAACTGACGTTGCCATTACCTCACGCGCCGAGGGCGACAATGCGGCGAGTGGTGAAGTGCAGTATCTGATTGGTTCGCGGCATTTGTATCGCGTGGACTTCACTGTCAGTCAGGATCTTGCGGTCGCGCCTGCGGCGAAGCTTGGCCAACTGACGCTGAACACGTCAAAACGTCCGCATGGCAAGGCCGCGCTTCGCGGCACAGTGCGTGACGGCAAGGCTAACGGAATTCCGGGTGCGTTGATTTCAATCGCGAGTATGGATACCACGGTGCGCACGGGGAGCGACGGTTCGTTCTACATTCCGGCAATGCCATCGGGAACACTTGGCGTGAGTGTTCGTGTGATTGGATATTCGCGCAGTTCCAAGCTTGTTGATCTGCGTCCCGACGTTGTGACTGATGTGGATTTCACGCTGGGTGCGCCAACAGTGCTCGCAACGTACAATGTGCGCACTGAACGAAAAGTTTCCATTGATGAAGCTGATTTTCTGGAACGTCGCAAGTTTGCCACCAGCGGATTTGTGATTGACATGAAGGACAAGGCGTATGCAGATGCGATGGGACCGTTGCGCAACTTGCCGCGGGTAAAGGTGACCGAAGGCAGAGGCGGACCGGTTGTAACCATGACAACGCCCGGTGCCGGCGTCGGTGGCTCGAGTTGTACGCCGTTGATCTATTTCAATGGGATGCGCACGAGTGTCGACCAAATTGCGTCGATGCGGGCCGACCTGCCGACCGTTGTGGAAGTCTATAACAGCTGGCTTAACGTTCCGCCGCGGTACGTGGGTTCACTCACAAGTACGTGCGGCGTGATTTTGTATTGGTCGAACTTCACGATCAAGAATTAGCAGTTTCCCAATTGCCTGAGGTGCCCGTGCGATGACGAAGTCTGCGCGTGGACTGAACATTGTTGTGATGACGTTGCTGTGCGCGCTTTCCGGAATGCGCAACGCAAATGCGCAGTCAACCGACCGCGTTGTCGGAACGACTGCGACGGGACGCCTGCACGGCACGCTGCGCGACTCGATGTCGCTGCAACCAGTGGCGGGCGCCGTTGTCTGG
>JBDTTO010000799.1:0-2431 GCA_039930585.1 Gemmatimonadaceae bacterium | reverse complement strand
AAGGCGAGCGTGTCGAATTCGACATCGTGCAGGGTCAGAAGGGTCCAGCCGCTGAGAACGTCACCAAGATTCGCGGCTAAGCTGGGCGTGAATCCGTAAGGGTTCGCAAAACCGCAGTACGATGTCCGGCGGGGCCGTCAGCGAAAGCTGCCGGCCCCGTTGTCGTTCTTCATGACAATATCGCTTATTTTACAATTGTCCATAAATGTATAATAACGGCCGTTGAACACTGCGGCATGCGGTACTAATTATACAATAATCAAATATTGTATAATAAAAGCGGTCCTTATTATACTTTCCCGCCATGCAACGCACCCCGCAAGGACACTATCAAACCGTCACGACCGGCGACGAAAACTTCAAGGCTTTCATACCAGCACCACTGCCGCCGAAACCAGCAGTGGAATGGTCGCCGCTACTGAGACGTCGTTTCGACGACGCGCTCGTCGCCCTCGGACGATTGGACGCGATTACGTCGCTCCTTCCGGATGCTTCGCTGCTGCTTTACAGCTTTATCCGCAAGGAAGCAGTTCTGTCGTCGCAAATTGAAGGCACGCAATCGTCCCTGGCCGATCTCATGTTGTACGAGATCGAAGAGCAACCGGGAGTGCCAATCGACGATGCGCGTGAAGTGAGCCGCTGCGTTGCGGCACTCGATCACGCGGTCGCACGAATGCGCAGCGGATTTCCCCTTTGCGTGCGTTTGCTGCGCGAAATGCATGACGTCCTGATGAGCCATAGCCGAGGCGAAGGCAAAGCGCCCGGACAGGTACGTCGTTCGCAAGTGTGGGTCGGTGGCACGCGTCCGGGCAACGCCGCATTTGTGCCACCGCCCGCCACGGCACTCGCCGATTGTCTCAAACACTTTGAAAAATTTCTCAACGACGAACCCGACGTAACATCGCCGCTGCTCAAGGCCGCACTGGCGCACGTGCAGTTCGAAACCATTCACCCGTTTCTCGACGGCAACGGGCGCATTGGCCGATTGCTCATCGTGCTGCAACTCCTCGGCGACGGCGTAATGCGCGAGCCACTGTTGTATCCGAGCCTTTTCTTCAAACAGCATCGCACGCGGTACTATGACTTGCTGAACGGCGTTCGACTGAATGGCGATTGGGAAAGTTGGCTCGACTTCTTTGCCGAAGGCGTGCACGTAACCGCCAATGATGCATTCACGACCGCCAACGCTCTGTTGACGCTCGTGAATCAGGACCGCACCCGGATTGCCGCGCTGGGCCGTCCTGCCGCATCAACCTTGATCATTCATGATGGTCTTCAGCGCCATCCACTCTCCTCAGCTTCCAGTTTGGTGGAGCTGACGGGGCTCACACCGCGCACCGTCAACAAGTCGCTCATGCACCTGGTCGAATTGGGAATAATTTCGGAACTCACGGGTCGCCAACGCGGTCGGGTGTTCAGCTACGACCATTATATCGCCCGCCTGAACGCTGTCCCCTTTTGAGTGTGAACTGCGCTTTCTGTGATAGCACGCGTTTTCAACCGCTGCTGCCGCTCACAGTTCATTCAAAGGAATCTTTACATGACTCATCTGATTCAACCGGTTCGCCGACGTCGGCAAACCAACGCCACACGCGCTGGCGTAGCACGCGCTGGCGTAGCACGCGCTGGCGCCGCGCTCGCGCTGACCGCACTCCTGACTCTCCCGTCATCAGTCGCACATAGTCAAACGATACGCGCCGGTGCAGGCGTCGGAATCAACGCAGCAACGGCTGCGCGCGACCTGTTTCGTGCCGACATCGGTGGCGGAAATGTCGCCGGTGCGAACGGTTCGTTTGGTGGAGTCCGTCGCGAAGTGAATTGGGACGGCGTGCCCGCAGCATTTGCGGCGCCGTTCAATTTGCCGGCGAATTTTTTCAACGTGAATTCGCCGCGTGGCATTCTGTACAGCACACCCGGCACCGGATTTCAGGTGAGCGGCGCCGTTGGTGACATCGGCGTGGGCCAACCGGCTGGCGCAAACTTCGGCAACATCAACGCGAGTTACTCTTCGACGTTCAGCCCGTTTAGTGGACAGCGCTTGTTCACGTCCGTTGGCAGCAACATCACAGACGTCACGTTCCAGATTGCAGGCACGAACAAGCAGGGTGTCACACGTGGTTTCGGTTCCATTTTCAGCGACGTTGATCTCGCCGATGTCTCCTCGATCCAATTCTTCGACGCGTCAAACATCTCACTCGGCAGCTTCGTCGTGCCAAATGTTGCTGGCGCAACCGCGTCGCACTTTTCATTTCTTGGTGTCTCGTTTGCAACGCCCGTCGTAAGCCGAGTGCGGATTACAACCGGCAATGCGCCGCTGGGCGCTGCGACAAACGATCAGGATGGACGACTCAATGATCTGGTAGTGATGGATGACTTCGTCTACGGCGAAGTTACGCAGGTCGTTCCGGAACCTGCCACCATGGGTTTGCTC
>JBDTTO010000798.1:0-2431 GCA_039930585.1 Gemmatimonadaceae bacterium | reverse complement strand
TGCAGCGCCGCTTTTTCAACTGACGTCATGGCCAACTGTTGCACGCGAATCGTTCGGTTTTGACGGACGTAGTCCGCATTGAAATCTGCGGTCGGCCATGCGACAACCCAGTATCTCGTTTCACCTGTCAGAAAACGCGTGTAGAAGTTGGGTTGCTCGAAAGCAAACGTGCCCCAGTTCACCGCGATGTCCTGGCCCGTGATGGTGTCGCGAATCGCGATGGCGTCATGCCCAAACCGTTCCCACACTTCACCACTGGGACCGTACGTAATCAGCGAAACGCGCAACGATGCGCCACGCATCGCACGTATCGAATCAAGTGCCGGATTTACACCAGGCGCGACCGGTTGGCCTTTTGCACCCTGATTAGCCGGAGGTGTTTGAGCGACGAGTGCCGCATTCGCTGAACTCAGCGTCACCAACACCGACAGCAACATCGCTGCGCGAATCCAGCATCGACGCAGTATCACAGCCGAATCTCTTTACCTTCGTCCGCTGCCTTGTAAATCGCTTCCATGACCTTGTGAACAATGACCTGATCGGCTGGCGGCTCGTATGGTGCCTCTTCCTGAATGACGGCGAGAAAATGCGCGATCTCGCTGCGATAACTCTGCAGGAATGGTCCCTCGCGACTCGCGGCACCGGTTGGAGAAACATCAACGGCGCGACCGTTCAACTCTTTCGTGACTCGCAACGGCGCCAAACGCGCACTTCCGCGCAACGCGTGCACGTCAAACCACCAGCGATCTTCGTCGCCGACGTACGCCCAGCTCACATCAAACGAAATCTGCACACCACCAGCGCACTCGATGAACACCTGCATCGAATCTTCAACCGCGGTTGATCCACGAGCACGACGCGCGGTTGCACTGACGCGAACAGGTTCGGGAAAATCGGCCAGCCACAGCGCGAGATCGAGCAACGGAAATCCATGCTCCTGAAATGCCCCACCACCTGACTCGGCACGACGATTACGCCACCCCTCGGCCGATCGCTTCACGTGCAGTGCGCCCGCACGGATCGACGTGACCTGACCCAATTCAGCGTGACGCAGAAATTGATCGAGCGCCTGCGCATCTGCGCGATAGCGATGATTGTTGCCGACAACCAGCTTACGATCGGCTTTTGCAGCGGCGGCGATGCAACGCTCAATGCCGCGTGAGGACAATGACAAGGGACGTTCGCACAACACATGCAACTTGGCGCGTAACGCGCTCAACACATGTGGCTCGTGCAGGTGATTCGGAGTCGCGATGATGACCGCGTCCAATTCGTCCGAATCCAGCAGTTCTTCAAAATCGGTGAAGACGTCCGGCACTTCGAACCGATCGGCGAGTGCGCGCGCCTTGGCCGCATCATTGTCGCACAGGGCAACCAGGGAGGCGCCGCGCAATTTCGACAGCACAGGAATGTGCGTGAGTTGTGCTATGGCACCTGTACCAACAACGGCGATGCGCACACCATCCTTCATTGCAGCTCCGGGTGACTACGTGGATCCTACTTTATTCCACGAATCCGACGACGGTTCCCGGGTAGTAGTGGCGGAGGATGGTCCGAAAATCCTGACCCGCGCGCGCGCGTCCAATTGCGCCCCACTGACACATCCCTACCCCATGTCCGTTGCCGGAGCCACGCAACGTGATACCCGTAAGGTGTCCCCGTTCCCGTGATTCGCGGTCAACAGAAAAATACGTACTGGACAGGATCGCGCCACGCGCATCGCGAAAAAGTGCGCGAATTTCATTGGACGATAATGTGACGTCGCCGCGCTCGGTCTGTACCTGCAACGTGCGCACACGCCCTGATGGCGTGCGATCACTGACTCGCACACCGGTAAGCGTCGCTACTTTGGGCGCTGATGCTCCGGCGGCCACCAGATGGCGCTTGACCACTTCGCTAAGCGCGGACTCATCAAACGACGCAGACCAGCTCGCACGCGGTGCAATATCGCAGTACGGTTTTCCCGTGGCCGGATTCGTATCATCAGTGTTCTGCAGATACGGTTCGTCGTGCGCGTCACGCCACGTCTCCGACGGAATCGCAGAGCGGCCGCCGCATGACGCAGAGTAAGGCGCGTCAACGAGTATGCCACCATACTGGATCACCAATCCCGCCGTCGCATCGATGGCCGAATTCACCACTGGTGATTCCGCATCAACGCCGCCGTACACCTGATTCGCGACAGTTGCGACCATGTGCCAACCGTTGCGCGGTTGCTGAGCATCGTCCCGCGGAATGCGAATGTAGCTGTAGCTGCGCGCGGCAATTGCCTGTGCTTCCATTGCTGGGCGATCAATTTCGGCGCGCGTACCCAGTTCCAGTGGCACGACCCCCCGCAGATAATCCTCAACGGGCAGTCTGTTTACAACCAGGACGCCCGTGTCGGTCGCGGTGAACCACAACTCGCCGCGGTACCGCTTACCGCCGAACT
>JBDTTO010000797.1:0-2434 GCA_039930585.1 Gemmatimonadaceae bacterium | reverse complement strand
GTCGGAGAAGCAACATGAATCGTCCGTGGGCAGCACTCGGTCTGGTGCTCGCTCTATGCACAATCATGCCACGAGAAGCTTCTGCTCAGGGATCGCAAAAGAATGGCAACAAGCCATCCATGAGGCAGAATTATCCGAATCCTTTCAACCCGGCAACTTACCAGCCGTTTTCAGTTGCAGGTCCAACCTGCACTGCAGAACCGAACCGCACTCACCGAATCACGGTAAAAGTTATCAACGTGTTGGGTCAGGTGGTTGCGTACCCGGTTTTGAACGGCACATCCGGTGGAGTAGCTGGTGGAACACCGTTAAAAGGCGTACTTCTCCCCTGTGGCGATCACGTAGCGCTATGGGATGAAAAAAGATTTGGAAGCGGTCGAGAACCGGCATCCGGTATCTACATCTTCCTTGTTGATCAAGACGGTGTTCAGGTTTCAAGCAAGGCAATCGTGTCAAAGTGAGTACCACGGACCGAAAAACAGTTTGAGTTGGCGCATCGGGTGAGCGGACCCGATGCGCCATTCTCTTTTATACGAAACAAAGTCTTGTTGATTACGATACAAGCATCATGATCAATCCAGACCGCCTTACCGTTAAGAGCGCGGAAGCGCTTAACGAAGCAGTGTCCATTGCACGCAAGGCGGGAAATCCGCTTGTGTATGACGTGCATCTCCTGCTCGCATTGCTTGGCCAGGACGAAGGCGTTGTTGTGCCCATCCTGCAGCGAGTAGGTGCGAACGTCACCGCACTCCGTACGTCCGCCGAACTCGAATCAGGACGTTACGCCAAACAGAGTGACGCACAGCCTTCGCTCAGCCGAGAACTCAATCAGGTTATCGATGCCGCCGAGAAAGAAGCCAAGCCACTCGGCGACGAGTTTGTCTCGACAGAGCATCTGTTGCTCGCACTTTCGAATGCCAAGGGCACGGATTCTTTTCGCTTATTGAATGAAGTGGGTGCGACACGCACGGCGTTGTTTGATGCGCTTAAACTTGTACGCGGCGCACACAAAGTTACGGACCAATCGCCTGAGGATCAGTATCAGGCTTTAAAGCGATTCACGCGTGATCTCACGGATGCTGCGCGCAAAGGCAAACTCGATCCGGTAATCGGCCGCGATGAAGAAATTCGTCGTGTTGTGCAGGTGTTGTCGCGCCGCACGAAGAACAATCCGGTGTTGATTGGCGAACCTGGTGTCGGCAAGACGGCCATCGCCGAAGGACTCGCCCAGCGCATGGTCAACGGTGACGTGCCCGAGAGTCTCAAGAACAAACGTCTGGTCTCGCTTGATCTTGGCGCGCTCATCGCTGGCGCAAAATTTCGCGGCGAATTTGAAGAGCGCCTGAAATCCGTGCTTACGGAAATTGTGGCGTCCGAAGGTTTGTATGTGGTGTTCATCGACGAAATGCACACGCTGGTTGGCGCAGGCAAGGCCGAAGGCAGTATGGATGCCGGCAACATGCTGAAGCCGATGTTGGCGCGCGGCGAACTGCGCGTCGTGGGTGCGACCACGTTGGACGAATACAAGAAAAACGTTGAGAAAGACCCGGCACTTGAGCGTCGTTTTCAGCCGGTGTTTGTTGGTGAACCAAGTGTCGAAAGCACCATCGCCATTTTACGCGGCTTGAAAGAACGCTACGAAGCTCATCACGGCGTGCGCATTACAGATGGAGCGATTGTTGCTGCGGCGCGATTGTCCAATCGCTACATCGGAGATCGTTTCCTGCCGGACAAGGCGATCGACCTTGTAGATGAAGCGGCGTCACGTCTGCGCATTGAAATCGATTCGCTGCCGCAGGAGATCGACGAAGTTGAACGTCGTGTGGTGCAGCTTGAGATTGAACGTCAGGCGCTGCGGAAAGAAACTGACATCGCCAGTCTTGAACGACGTGGCGTTATTGAACGCGAGTTGGCGGACGAAAAAGAAAAAGCGTCCGGAATGCGCGCGCAGTGGCAGCAGGAAAAAGACACGCTTGGTGCCGTTGGTCGCATCAAACAGGAAATTGAAGCGGCGCGTGTTGAAGTCGAACAAGTGACACGCAACGGTGAGTTGGCCAAGGCCGCGGAAATCAGCTACGACCGCATTCCAAAGTTGGAAAAGGAGATGAAGGTCGCGGAAAGCAAACTGGCCAGCCACGGTGGACGTCCGCAGTTCCTGAAGGAAGAAGTTGGTGCTGACGATATTGCCGAAGTGGTTGCACGCTGGACCGGCATTCCTGTTACGCGCATGCTGGAGTCTGAGCGTGAGCGTCTCACGAAACTGGAAGACGTTCTGGCCACGCGCGTCGTCGGTCAAAGCGAAGCGGTGCGCGCGGTAGCTGACGCTGTTCGTCGTTCACGTGCCGGCTTGCAGGATCCCAATCGCCCCATTGGTTCATTCATTTTTCTTGGACCAACCGGTGTTGGAAAAACGGAGACGGCGAAAGCGCTCGCC
>JBDTTO010000796.1:0-2434 GCA_039930585.1 Gemmatimonadaceae bacterium | reverse complement strand
GCAGTGATTCGCCGCCACGAATTTGTGCAAGTGTTTGCGTAAGACTCATGCTGCGTTCGGTGAATTGTTCGGAAACGGCACTGTTCGAGTTTTGAAGATGACGCGACAAGAACAGCGCGGCGAGCGCCGCCGCTTCAACCTCCATGCCGACTGCGTTTACCGCAGATGAATGTTGCTGCAGTTTGTCCTTGAGATTGAGCAGTTCGTCGAGCGCAACACCCAGATATCCGGTGAGCTGGTCAAGTTCCTGTTGCGCGGCGTTCAATTCCTGCGGAGTATCAATCTTGCTGTTGACACTCTTGAACAGCCCTCCAAGTCCGCCCTCGCGAACGGTGCAAACCGCCTTGAGGTCAATCGCTTCGAGAATGTCGATGATACGCGTGAGATACCCTTCGACCTTTCGCAACAACGGTGATTGTGAAATCGCCAATGTCGTCGTAACCAGATTGCTGTACGACTTCTGCGTTTCATGTCCCCACAGAATCGCCTTGCGTTCCGTCACCGTCTCAGCAACGATGGGCGCGAGAAGTTCAAGTGCCAGCTCCAATACTTCGGCCGCCACACCAGGCGAAAGAGTTTTGAGATCCCGCGTGCTGACCGTGACGCGGCGACGCTCAACACCGGGCACCGCCGTTGGCTTCAGTACCGACGGCGTTACCGGTTCGGAAACACTCTTCGATTTTGCGCGCGTCGAACTTTCACCCGCCTTTTTGCGCGCGGGCTTTGTTGGCGGAGTAAAAATTGTCGGGCGCAGAGCCCGTTTTTCTTCAGACGATTTCGCGTCGGAAGCGTGCGTGTCGTCATCCTCCGACGTCATGTATTTCAGGAAAAATGCGCGAGGATATCGTTGATCGTGCCGGTAAACCCACGACCGACCGGAGCGTACTGCCAGCCAGTGCGATCCAGCATGATGCTCCCCAACTGAACGACGTTGAATTCACCGAACTCCTGCGACAGTTGATACGAGCCGAGTTCTTTGCCGCTGTCATCGGTGATGGTGACGGTGCATGTCTCGATATCCGCAAACGCGGCTTCTTCCTCGTCCTCGTCGCCGTCCTCGTGCCCTTCACCGTGATCGGCTTTGTGGACCGTGGCAAAGAGTGGAATTTCGTTGATGCCTTCCGGAAGTTTTGAGCCGTCGATTGTGAGTTTCTCCGATTCCTGCCCCTGAATGCGCACGTCGCCGGAATGTCGCAGTCCGCCAGATGGTGTTGAGAACGAGCCATCGGGATTCGTTGGCAGCACACCGGACTCCGGGCTCATTTTCCGTGTGTTGTACGTTGAAAGCACCTGCTCGAGACTCGTAACTTTCGCGCCGCTGCCATCATTCGCGGCTTCAAGCGCGTGGATATCGAGATCGTCCTGATGGGCGGCCGCGCAGTCCCATTTGATTTCCACATTGAATGTTGCGCCCTTGTTGAGCGACAGCTGCAACTTCGGCGCCGGTTTTGAACCGGGTTTTTCCAGTGACAACGTGAGCATCGTTTCTCCTGATGAAATCGAATTTTCAAATACCAAAGTCAGAACTATCTGCTATTGCGCGCCAAGTTCGGCGAGATCATTGCGCGCCTGCGCAAACTTCTGGCGTGCTACCTCGAACTTTTCTTCTGTCTCCTTCCTCGCAGCGGCAACCAGCGCGTGAATTTCGCGCGTGGTGGCGATGATACTTTCGATTTGCTGCGCCTGCGCGAGACGATTGTCACCGGGAGCCTTCGCCGCCGTAACAGCAACGTCTTGCAGCGCGGCACCACGCAGTTTGGTGAGCTGTTCATCCAACTTTGCCTGGCGCTGACTTAATTGTTGGACGCTCTTGACCGCAAACGCGCCGTGAATGGACAGCAACGTCATTTTGATGGACGCAAATCGCGATGCGACCGTTGTCGCTGTTTCCTGCAGCGTTGCGACACCGGCCTGCTCAATTTGCTGAATGACGAGTTGGTCAGCCGGCAGGCGTGTGTAAACGCCTTCCAAAGCGAGCGCGCGACTTTCCAGCAACTGCAACTTGTTTTCGAGTTCCTGCAAACGTGCGCGTGCAACCACGTCGTTTGCGTTCAGACTGGCGTGTTGCTCCGCGACGTAGACTTTCGCTTTGTCGAGAAACGTTTTCGCAACCGCGGCTTCGACAGTGAATTCGTCAAAGTGTGTTCGGTACGCGCGCTTCAGTGCGTCGAGGGTCTGCAGCTCGCTGAAGAGTGATTTCATCTCCTTGTTCAGATCGCCCTCAAGGCGCTGCATTTCGTCGGCGAGCGTTCTGGTGCGCGTGGTAATCATTTCGCCGACTTCGTCCATGAACTCGCGCATGAGTTCATCGGGCGTCTTGCCGGTGATTTTCATGACGAGACCGGCGAAGAATCCCGGTTCCTCCCCCTTCTGAATCTTTTCGAGTATTTCCGGCAGATCTGCATCGTTGACGCCTTTTTCGAGCCGTCCGAAA
>JBDTTO010000795.1:0-2435 GCA_039930585.1 Gemmatimonadaceae bacterium | reverse complement strand
GGGCATCACACGCTGACGCGCTTTTTTGCGCTGCACGCTGGTGTCATACCCGGCGCCATCATGTTGTTTATTGTCGTACACATCTATCTCTTTCGCCGGCATGGAGTTACGCCGGCGGAGCCAAAAAAGAGCGCCGACGTTGGCTTCTGGCCAGACCAGGTTTTGCGCGATGCTGTCGCGTGTCTGGCGGTATTGCTGGTCGTCATTTTCTTCATCATTCGCTACCACGGCGCGCCCCTCGGTGCCCCCGCCGACCCCACGGAGCAGTACTCCGCCGCTCGGCCCGAATGGTATTTCCTGTTCCTGTTTCAGTTCCTGAAGTACTTCCCGGGAAGCGCCGAAATCGTGGGCGCGATCATCGTCCCGATGTTGTTGATGGTCGTACTGGTCGCCATGCCGTACTTCGGCAAATGGAAACTTGGCCATCGCTTCAACCTGGGCTTTCTGATCGCGATGCTGGGTGGTGCCACGCTGCTGACCTGGCTGGCGGTGCGTGCCGACAAAAACGATCCGGAATACATCGCGTCGGAGGTGGCGGCCGAAAAGGATGCGGCGCGTGCGGTGGTGCTGGCTGACGCCGGCGTGCCAATCAGTGGCGCGTTGACGCTGATGCGCGAAGACGCCTACACGCAGGGTCCGCGCATTTTCTCGCGCAACTGTTCGTCATGTCATCGCTACGAAGGTCATGACGGATTGGGCGGCGAGTTGCCGAAGGATTCGATCTCCGCATCTGACCTGAAGGGATTTGGGAGCCGAGTGTGGCTGGAGCGTTTCTTCAATCCTGATTCAATTGTCGGTCCGAAACACTGGGGCGGAACCGCGCTCAAGGACGGCGACATGGTGTCATGGGTGCAGGAACATGTGCCCGAGTACACGGACGAACAAAAGCAGACGTTGCAGTACGCAATCTGGGCGCTCTCTGCCGAAGCTGGTTTGAAATCGCAGAAAGAAACGGATGTGCGTGACAGCGCGAAAATCGCCATTGGCCGTGCGTTTATTCAGGACACGACCAACGGGTGCACGTCATGTCACACGTATCGTGAGCGCACGAAGGATGGGCCCGATCTCACCGGTTACGGGTCGCGTGATTGGATGATTGCATTTATTTCCGATCCGGCGCACGAACGGTTCTTTGGCGATAACAACGATCGCATGCCGTCGTTTGGCAAAGAAAAGACGCTCACGACGAAAGAACTGGGACTCGTTGCGGATTGGTTGCGTGGCGATTGGTACATGCCAGCAACGGCGGCGGCGGCGCTCCCGAAGAAATAGTTGTGCTGGTGTAAACTGACCGCGGTTGACCACAGGAGTTTCGATGCGCGCACGAATTACAACGTTCACGATTCTGGTTGCGGTCCCGCTGGTCGCGTGTGGTAAGCAGCCTGTTCAATCCAACACGGCGAACAGCGCTGCGGTTTTGCTCGACACGCTCACGATGAACACATGGTCGGTTGTTGCTGTTGATCCGAAGACGGGCGACGTGGGCGTCGCCATGTCATCATGCGTGCCGAATACGTTGGCTGACGCGCTCGCGTCGTTGGTGCCGGGAAAAGGTGCGGCCGCAACGCAGGCCGGGTTCGATGTAGGCAATCGCAATCGCGTATTCGAAGCGCTCAAGTCCGGCGCAAATGCGGCCGAAGTCATCAAGCGCGCCACTGATCCAAAGGCCGACACCACGTTGGATCGACGTCAGTACGGCGTGTTGACGATGAGCAATGGAAAAGTTGAAGCCGCGGGTTTCACTGGCAAACCAATGCTCGCGGGCGACACAGCGGGCGGCACGCGATGGGCGGGCGTAAAAGCCAACGTTGCCAAAGGTGTAAGCGTGCAAGGCAACACGCTTGTCAGTGAAGCTGTGGTTGGAAATGCGCTTGCCGCATTTGTGTGGGATGATCCCACGGGCTTCAACAAACTGTCTGATCGGCTGATGCGCGCTATTGAGGCCGGATCAATTGCCGGCGGCGACGCGCGCTGTATTAATGACAGCACGCGACAGACGGCGGCCACGTCAATGATTCTTGTTGCTCGCGGAACTGATGCGCCCTACGCGACCGAAAAAATCGGCATGAGTGATCAGGGTACGCCTAAAGCGCCGTGGCTCGCAATTTCGACAACGGTGGCCAAGGGCGGCGACAACCCGTTGCTGGAACTGCGCAAGCGTTATGACGCGTGGCGTCGCGCGGGAATGAAATAGATCTAGAAGGTGTTTCCGTTGAACTCGAGAAATCGAATGATTTCCGCGCGAGCCTTGTCAATGTTTAAACCATTGTGATGCAACACCTGCGCGGCAACACCCTTTTCTTCGCGTAACAATCCGAGCAGCACGTGTTCCGTGCCAACGTACGAATGACCAAGCTCGCGCGCCTCGCTCATTGAAAGTTCAAGCACTTTTTTCGCGCGCGAACTCATACGGCGCATGCGCGGCAACGATTGCC
>JBDTTO010000794.1:0-2439 GCA_039930585.1 Gemmatimonadaceae bacterium | reverse complement strand
CGCGCGCGTCCGGATGGATCGTTGGTGCGCGTGAAAGATATTGCCGATGTCACCATGGGTTCGCGCGGCTACGACGCCCGCGCTCGCGTGAACGGAAAACCCACGGCCAACATCCTGGTGTTTGGTCGCCCCGGTGCCAACAATCTCGATGTAAAGAACGCGATCGTCGCACGCATGAAAGAACTCGCGCCGTCGTTTCCGGTTGGCGTGCGTTACGAAATTCCGTTTGATACGACACCGTTTATCACAGAGTCCATCAAGGAAGTTGTGAAGACGTTGTTCGAAGCGATGCTGCTTGTAACGCTCGTCGTGTTTCTGTTTCTCAAGAGCTGGCGCGCAACTCTGATTCCGGTGCTCGCCGTACCGGTTTCCATCATCGGCACATTTCTGGGATTGCAGGCGCTTGGCTTCACGATCAATACGCTGACGTTGTTTGGACTGGTACTCGCGATTGGTATCGTCGTTGACGACGCCATCGTGGTAATTGAAAACGTCGAACGCATCATGGAGCAGGACAAAGTGTCGCCGCGCGTCGCCACCAATCGCGCCATGAAGCAAGTGGGCAGCGCGCTTGTCGCCATCGTGCTGGTGTTGTGCGCCGTGTTCATTCCGGTGGCGTTTGTCGGCGGGATCACTGGCGCGATGTACAAGCAGTTTGCCGCGACCATTGTTATCTCGGTAATTCTGTCAGGCATTGTTGCGCTCACACTCACGCCGGCACTGTGCGCGACGCTATTGCGTCACAAGACGTACGAAGAGGAAGGCAAGTTCTTCCAGGCATTCGATCGCATGTTTGGCCGGATCACGCGTCGTTATGTGAAAGGCGCAACGGGCGTGATCGACAGCCCGCGCACATGGGTTGCAGGATTTGTCGTCATCCTCGTGTTGATTGGCGTGTTGTACAAAAACGTGCCGGGCGGATTTCTTCCGAACGAAGACAAGGGATATTTCGCGATCTCGATTCAGCTTCCCGATGTCGCATCACTGCAACGCACTGGTGATGTCGTCACCGCGGTTAACGCAATTGTTAAACAGGAAGCCGAGGTCAAGGCTACCGTCGCGCTGGAAGGGTTCGCAATTCTCACGGGTTCAAATCTCACAAACGTCGCTACGATGTTTGTCACACTCAAACCGTGGGATGAGCGTCGGGGAAAAGATCAAACGCTGGAAGCAATTCTCGGTCGCGTAAACAAGAAGCTGGGCGGACTGAAAGAAGCCGTCGTATTCGGCTTCAACCTGCCGGAAATTCCGGGCCTTGGTATTACCAGCGGACTCGAACTCAACTTGCAGCAACGCACGGGCGATGACGTGCAGGCCTTTGCGCGCGAAGTGAACGGATTCGTTGCCGATGCCAAGAAGATTCCATCGCTGCAGAACGTGGCGACATCATTCCGCGCCGAAGTACCACAGCTTTTCGTAACAGTTGACGAAGCAGCCGCACAAGCGCGCGGCGTGAGCACATCGCAGGTGTTTTCCACGCTGCAGACGATGTTGTCCAATCTGTACATCAACGACTTCAACATTTACGGTCGTCCGTACCGCGTGCAGGCCGAAGCGCAGGCGAAGTATCGGCAAACACCGGAGGACATTGGGCGCTTCTACGTACGCAGCAACTCAGGCGCAATGATCCCGCTATCCGCGCTCACAACGACGGACATGCGCGGCGCGCCAAGTCTGCTCACACGTTTTAACGGATTCCCTTCCGCGCTCGTAACCGCGGCCGCCACACTTGGCTCGAGCTCCGGCGACGGTCTGGATGCCGTCGAGAAAACGATCGCCGACAAATACGCGGCGCAAGGTATTGGTTACGCGTACAGCGGTCAGTCATATCAGGAACGCGCATCGGCTGGCAACAGCAATCTCGTGTTGGTGCTTGGCTTGGTGCTCGTGTTTCTGGTACTCGCGGCGCAATACGAAAGTTGGAGCATTCCATTCGCCGTGCTGCTGGGAATTCCGTTTGGAATTGTAGGCGCGCTGTTCGGTGTATGGCTGCGTGGTTCACCCAGCGATGTGTATTTCCAGGTTGGGCTCATCACAGTCGTCGGACTTGCCGCGAAAAACGCCATTCTCATCGTGGAGTTTGCAACGTCGCTCCGTGCGCAGGGCCTGAGCATTCGTGACGCCGCCATCGAAGCAGCACGAGAGCGATTCCGGCCAATTCTCATGACGTCGTTCGCATTCATTTTCGGCGTGTTGCCACTTGTTGTGGCCGGCGGCGCCGGCGCGGGCAGTCGTCGCTCACTCGGCACTGGTGTATTCTCCGGCATGCTGGTCGCTACCACAGTTGGTGTGTTCTTTATTCCACTGTTCTTTACGTTGATTCGCAAGTTGACCGACAAGAATCCACATGCGACAACGGGTCCCCATGCGCCGGTAGAGGTGGCGCGATGAACTCGTTGAAGAAGCGGTCACCGATGGCAGCGTGTTCAAATGTGTCCA
>JBDTTO010000793.1:0-2443 GCA_039930585.1 Gemmatimonadaceae bacterium | reverse complement strand
CGCGTTCATTGATGAACTATTTGCCGAGCAGGCGGTGCGTCGGCCGGAGGCAATTGCGGTCGAGTGCAACGGGGTTTCGCTGACGTACGCTCAACTGGATGCACGGGCCAGCGTGTTGGCGGCGCGGATTATCAGCGCTGGCGTTTTGCCTGATGAAGCAGTCGTGCTGTTTGCTGACCGTTCGCTTGAATTTGTTGTGGCGTGTCTGGCGATTGTGAAAGCGGGCGCCACGTACTTGCCAATCGAGCCTGGTTATCCGAAGGATCGTTTACTGTACATGATTGCCGACGCGAATGCTCGCGTAGTTGTTGCGGCAAATGATCTGCTCGAACAGATCACGGTGTTCGTTGCCGACGCGCCGACAGAAATGCGCGTGCTGGGCATTGATGCGAATGCTGACGATGTCACGCAACCAATTCGCGAACATGTGAAAAGCGCGACGAGTGCGGCATCACGCGTTGCCTACATCATGTACACGTCCGGGTCGTCCGGACAACCCAAGGGAGTCGCAGTTCCGCATCGCGGCGTCGTGCGACTGGTGCGCAACACGACGTACATGAATTTCACGCCGGATGATGCAATGCTCTGTCTGGCGACGACAATGTTTGATTTGTCGACGTGGGAAATCTGGAGCGCATTGCTTAATGGCGGACGTTTGGTGTTGTTACCGGCGGGTCCGCCGGATCCAGCGGTGATTGCCAACCTCATTGAAAGTGCCGGCGTGACGATGATGTGGAACACACCGGCGTTGTTTCAGCAACTTGTCGACTTCGGACTCAAGCAGTACAAGACCGTTCGGCTGTTCGCGATTGCCGGAGACATTGTTCCCGTTCCGCATTTGCGACGTGCGGTGGCCGCACTTCCGGAGTGTCAGTTCGTCAACGGATACGGACCGACTGAGAACTCCGTATTCACGTGCGCGTATCCGGTGCCGATGAATCTTCCGGTCGAAGATCCGCTGCCCATTGGTCCGCCTCTTTCAAACACGCAGGCGTACGTATTGGATGCGCATGGTACACCGACCCCCGTTGGTGTTGCCGGCGAACTGTTTACGGGTGGAGATGGCGTCGCGGTTGGTTACGTCAAACGCCCCGAGTTGACGGCCGAACGTTTTGTGCATGATCCGTTCAGCACGCAACCCAACGCCACGATGTATCGCACTGGTGATGCCGCACGTTGGCGCGCCGATGGCGTTGTTGAGTTTCTTGGTCGATTGGACAATCAGGTCAAGATTCGCGGCTATCGCATCGAGCCGGGCGAAGTGGAGTCAGTGATGTGTGCCTTGCCAGGCGTTCGCACCGCCGCCGTCGCTGTTCGCAAAGATTCCAGCGGACAGAAGCGGCTACTCGGTTATTACGTCGTTGAGGACAACAAGAAAATCAGTCCGGCTGATGTTCGCACCGCACTGCGCGGACTGTTGCCGGATTACATGATTCCGGCCGCGATCACGTTGCTGGACGAGTTGCCGCAAACGAACAGCGGAAAGATTGATCGCAAAGCGTTGCCCGAACCGACCAACGAAAGTACTGGTGATGCCGACGTGAATTTTCGCAGTCGTCCGCTTGGTCGAAGCCAGCGACAGATCGCGTTGATCTGGGAAGAGCTGTTGAATCATCGGCCAATTGGTGCGGACGACGACTTCTTCGAGATCGGTGGGCATTCGTTGCTTGCGACACGCATGATTGCCGAAGTGGAACGCGTACTGGGACGTCGACTTCCGTTGGCAACGTTGCTGGAAAAGCCAACGATTCGTCACCTGGCGCAACGCGTTGATCTGGAGTTGCTGGAGGATCCGGAACCGTCAACTGTGGTGCTCAATGCTGAAGGCAAAGCGCGCCCGTTTGTGTTTGTTCACGGCGATCTGACGGGCGGCGGATGGTATTGCCGAAAACTTTCCACGCTGATCGGTTCGGACACGCCACTGATTGTGCTTCCCACATTCAGGCCGCCAGAATCCGGTGATCCGCTTACCATCGAACAGATGGCAAGCATGCACGTGAAAGAATTGCGCAAGGTGCAGCCAGCGGGCCCGTATCGCGTTGGCGGTTTTTGCGCGGGTGGACTGATCGCACTCGGCATCGCCCATCAGCTCACAGAAATGGGCGAGAAAGTTGAGCAATTGGTGCTTGTTGACAGTGTCAACAAGAATGCTCCGGTTTCACGCTGGCGTGCAGTGATTGATCGCATCGCACCTCCGTCTGAAACGCGGGACGGATTTGTGAAGCGGCAGAACACCATGAACAAGGCGCAGTACTACGACGCCCGCTTGCGCGCAGTTGGCGCGATGGGGCCGCAAAAGTTTGCGCGGTGGGCGCTCAATGCCGTGTTCATCCGACTGCCAGGTGGACGTTCGCGCGCCGCAACTGAACCCAACGCAGCAGACATACAGCGCCCCAAACCGGTTAAGTCATTTCGCGCGCAACGCGAAAAGTTGCTGTTTTAT
>JBDTTO010000792.1:0-2446 GCA_039930585.1 Gemmatimonadaceae bacterium | reverse complement strand
CTCCCGTAAATGTGGCATAACGCGCCGTCGCGGTATTCGCATCCTTTTGCTTGAAACACCTGGATCATCCAAATCCCCATGTGGCGCTCGGTCCGCGGTCACCTGGGGACGCGGTTCACCGCAAAAGACACCTATGCTGTCAGGGTCCGGCATAGTATGGTGTGGGAGTCCGAGTCGGAATAGGCGTGAAAAAGCTGATACAGAAATGTCCGCCCGAGTACGGTATCGCCCATTCTGCACGTATGTTCCGACCGCGACATACTGCGAGACACGCACGCCCCGAGAGGAGCCTGAGATGAGCCGGAGTGATTTTCCTGCAGGACAGCGCGGCGCGATGAACGAAGTCACCACCGCGGGATCACCGAACCAACTATTCGGCCGGCCGGCACACCGACTGTTCGGCGTTGCGCTGGTCGCGGGAATTGGAGTCGCCTGCTCAACGGCCGGCACCATGGCCAGCGCAGGCTCGAAGACCGCCGCCATGCAGCCGGGTGCACGGGGTGGGCTGCTACCGGCCGCAACACATGCGCCGTCCGCTACGCAAAAAGCGTCCATCCGTGATTCTGTGCAGGCGGTGCTCCTCCGTGCCGTGGCCGATTCGGCGTTTCCCGGAGCCTACGCGGTTGTTGGAACGTCGCACGGCATCATTGCTGAGTTCGGGGCCGGCAAACTTGACGCCGACGACGCGACACGGCCAAACAACCGCACCGTGTGGGACATGGCCTCGATGTCCAAGTTGATGAGCACCACCTCCGCCATGATTCAACTGGTGGGCAGCAAACGGGTCTCGATTGATTCTCCTGTGGTGTACTATCTGCCCAGCTGGAAAGCGGCGGGCACCGAGCGCATTACCGTCAAACATTTGCTCACGCACTCGTCAGGTTTGCCGGCGGGACGTCCGCTGTATAAGGAAGCCGATACTGACACCGCCGCGCGTACGCTCGTGTATGCAACCGGACCCGTCACGACTCCTGGCACAAAATACGTCTACAGCGATTTGGGTTTCATTCTGCTGGGCCGGCTTGTCCAACAAGTGACCGGACAGCCGCTTGACCAATACGTCGAGCAACACGTGTTCGGTCCGCTCAAAATGACCGACACCCGATACCTCCCTCCCGCGAGTTGGCTTCCACGCATCGCACCAACGGAAATCGATCCGTGGCGTGGCCGGCATATTCGCGGCGAAGTACACGATGAAAATGCGTCGCGGTTAGGAGGGGTAGCGGGTCACGCCGGGCTCTTCTCGAGCGCACGCGACGTTGCACGTTTTGCGCAGATGTATTTGCAAGGTGGCAGCATTGACGGAACGCGCATTTTCGACACCGCAACGCTCAATCAGTTCATCACGATTCAGGACAAGGCACTGTCGCACCGCGCACTCGGCTGGGAAACGGCCAATGGCACCAATTCCGCAGGACATCGCCTCGCACCCGTCGCGTTTGGTCACACCGGATTTACGGGTACGTCGATGTGGATGGACCCAACGCGCGACCTGTACGTGGTGTTGCTCTCCAATCGCGTGAATCCAACGCGGACGAATCTCAAGATCAGTGGTGTACGGACAGCCTTGGCGGATGCAGTTGTTGCGGCACTCGAGGGTCCGGCCCCGGCCCGACCATCCCGATAGGTTCCGCAAAACCAAGTTAGAATTCCTGAATTCTTTCTTGATGCGACTCCGCTGCGTCATTAACTTTTGTATAGCGAGACACGTCTGAAAACCGAGAGCACAACCGCCCTCGGCACGTAAAGACGCGGTCCAAGGTCGGGGCCTAACCCCCAGACCGTTTTCGGAGGCAGCAATGAGCACCATGCAGCAGCCCGACGTCGCGCTGGTTATCACCCCAGAAGCGGCCGTTGAAGTCAAAAAGTTCATGGAAGCCGAAGGCGTCACGGCTGAACAGGGTGGCTTGCGCGTAGCGGTCATGCCCGGCGGATGCAGCGGCTTTAAATACAGCCTCGTGATCGAAGACAAGAGCGCCGAAGATGATCTGCTCCTCGAGCAGGATGGCTTCAAGGTGTTCGTCGATCCTTTTTCGTCACAGTATCTGCAGGGCACCATTATCGACTACGTCACGTCCATGCAGGGTTCTGGTTTCACGTTCAAGAACCCGAATTCAACCGGCGGCTGCGGCTGCGGGAGTTCGTTCTCCGCCTGATTTACGCTGCGGTTTGCGCCGCGACCGAAGTTGCAAAAGCATCGAACGCCCGCGATCATCCTGCATGATCGCGGGCGTTATGTTTTGCGATCCCGAACTGGCATGTCCCGGCGTTGAGGCTCGATCTGCGCGCCGCTGTATGTCTTCCCCGCCCCGTCGCTTCTCACTCTCGCTCAGGCCACTCATGACCCGCAACCAAACGTACTTGTGAGCGGCCGATTCAATCTCGTTGATCTCCTGGTGCTGCTCGCATATCTCGGCGGCACGACTGCACTCGGAATGTGGATTGG
>JBDTTO010000791.1:0-2446 GCA_039930585.1 Gemmatimonadaceae bacterium | reverse complement strand
TGCCACAGACGGCAATGGCTGAGAGAGTCCCGTAGAACCTGATCCGGATCATACCGGCGTAGGGAGTCCATATGTCTTCTCGAGTTACAGGTGCGCGCCACGGGCGCGCCCAAACACGTGTCCGTGCGCGTAATGCGCAATCGCCCAACGCGCAGTCGCATGACGCGAAACCTCGCAATGTGCGAGCCCGTTCCTCGCTTACCGAAAGCGCGCTACTCTATCAGAAGCTGACGGGAATCATTGCGCTTGCGGGCGCAATGTTAGTGCTGCAACCGCGCACAATGCTTGCGCAGTCCGGCACCAAACGCACCGCCGCCGACAGCGCCGCCGCACGTAACGACTCCACTCCGCCACTCGAGCGCGTGATCGTTAATGCGATTCGTGGTTCGGGTAGCGCGCCCGTTTCCGCGACGACCGTCACACGCAGCACGGTGCGCCGTCGCAACTTCGGCCAGGACGTGCCGCTTTTGTTGCAAGGAGCTGCGCCTTCGCTAACGGCATATGCCGAGACCGGTACAAATTGGGGTTACAGCTACCTGCGTTTGCGCGGCATCGATCAGTCGCGCATCAACATCACGATGGACGGCGTTCCACTGAATGACGCAGAAGATCAGGTGTTGTATTTCGCTGACTTCCCTGATTTGTCAGCGAGCATTCAGTCCGTACAGGTGCAGCGCGGCGTTGGAACCAGCAGCGCGGGCACGGCATCGTTTGCGGGTTCTGTGAATTTCGAAACGACGTCATTGGCCACGCGTGAACGCGGTGGTGAAGCGCAGTTGCAACTTGGATCCAATGATGCGCGCCGAGCGATGTTGTCGTACAGCACTGGAGTGTCGCCCAGTCGGTTTGCGGCCAGTGCGCGATTCAGTGCGCAGCAAACCAACGGATATCGCTATCACTCGGGCGTGTACGGTTATTCAGGATTTTTGACCGCTGGATATTTTGGCGATCGCGACATTCTGAAAGTGACGGCGACGGCGGGTCTGATGCGAGATACATTGGCGTATCTGGCCGAACCTGTGGCTGATTTGCGGAAAGATCGTCGTCAGAACTCGCTTGCGCCCAATGAGCTGGACAGCTTTGGTGAGCAGCTCGTGTCAGTGGCGTACACGCGTTTGTTGTCGACCAATACGTCGGTTTCTGCGACTGGATATCGATTGTCGGCAGCAGGTAATTATGACGTCGCGTACAGCGGCGACTTGTACAACTATGTACTGGATTTCGCGACGTACGGTGTGACCAGTGCGTTGCATCGCGAGCAGGGCAAGTTCAAGCTTGATGCCGGTCTGAATGCGAGTACGTATGCGCGTGATCATCAGGCGGCGCTTCGGCCCGCGTTGTCGACCTTGCTGTATGACAACACTGGCCACAAGGATGAAGTGAGTGCGTTCGCCAAAGGCGCATTGACGATTGGCCGCGCAACCTGGTTTGGTGATCTGCAGTTGCGTCGTCCGCATTTTCGGTATGAACCAAGTGCCGCCGCGGGCATTGAGGAACGGGATATTTCCTGGTTCTTTGTCAATCCGAAAGTCGGCGTAACGTTGCAGGGCAACAACGGTTTGAGCTACTACGTGTCGTATGGCATCACGACGCGCGAACCGACGCGCAGCGACATGTTTGCGGGCGCGGATGACATGGACAAGACCAATGTTGCGTCGATTGGTGACTTGTCGCGCGTCAAGCCGGAGCGTGTGTTCAACGGTGAAGTTGGTGCCACGTTCACGAACAACGACGTGCGCTTCTCCGCCAACGTGTACAGCATGGAATTCCGGAATGAGATCGCGAAGATTGGTGCGTTGAGTTTGACAGGCAGCGCGTTGCGACGGAATGTGGGGCAGACGTATCGTCGTGGCGTCGAAGTCGACGGCACTTGGCGTGCGAGTGATAAGCTGACGCTCGGTGGCAATGCGACATTCAGCGTGAATCGCATCAAGTCGTACACCGACAGCAGTGGTGATACGCCGGCGACGTTCACGAACGTGCAGCCGTTACTGACGCCACGCGTGTTGAGTTCGCAGCGCGGCGAGTTTGCAATCACGAAAAACGTCAGTGTCTCGCTTGAGGGACGTTATCAGAGCAAGGCGTTTCTGACGAACACTGGCAACGAAGCATTAGTGTTGCCGGACTATTACGTGCTGGATGGATCGCTTCGTTTCTCGATTGCTGGACAAGCGCTTGTAGTTCGTGGCGCGAATCTCGGCGACAACAAGAAATTCAGCAGTGGTTACGACAACGGCGATGGGCCGGCGTATTACATATTGCCGCCGCGGAGTGTGTTTGTTACGGCGGAGATTCGGTTTTAGCCGTCGCCCGCTTGGCGTATCGCGCGTTAGCTAAGCGCGATACGCGACGTTCATCGCGCGGGCCGCCGCCCGCAATTTCTTGTCGTTAGTCCATAGCCGTACGTCGTCGCCTATCGCAGCAGATGCGAGCAAATGAATATCTG
>JBDTTO010000790.1:0-2448 GCA_039930585.1 Gemmatimonadaceae bacterium | reverse complement strand
ACAGGTTTGCATCTGGAAGACATTCGCAAACTCGCAACGGTGTTCGAGCGTTTGCTGGAACAAGGTCACACCTTGTTGTTAATCGAACACAATCTGGACGTGATCAAACTCGCCGATTGGGTAATCGATATGGGTCCGGAAGGCGGCGACGGTGGCGGTCGAGTTGTTGGAATGGGAACGCCCGAGGAAATTGTGGCGCTTCCAGCATCGCATACGGGCAGATGGCTGAAAACTGTTCTGCCATCAACGCCGGTTCCGGTTCAGTCGGGAACGAAAACAGTTAGAGCGAAGCGATAAAAGAGAAAAGAAAAAATCTGCTTGAATTTTTCCGTTTTGAACTCAGCGAAACGTCGAGATTTCGCTCAATTTTTTTCTTTGAATATTTGGAACGGCCGCATTTTTTGCGGGATAACCGACAACCACCAACATGATTGCGCGTTCGTTTACCGGTCGACCCAGCGCCTGCGCCAGAAATCCCATGGGACTTGGTGTATGCGTAAGCGTTACCAAACCCGCATGATGCAACGCAGCCAAAAGAAAACCGGTTGCAATGCCCACCGATTCCTGCACGTAATAATGACTGACGCGCTCGCCGGTTTTTCCAATGCCATAACGCTCCGCAAAAACCGCAATCACATACGGCGCCGTTTCCAGATACGGTTTGTGTTCATCGGTACCCAACGGCGCCAATGCCGCCAACCACTCGGCAGGCGCTGTTGAATAGAACTCCGACTCCGCCGTTTCTGCTGCTACGCGCAACATGCGCTTGAGCGCCGGATCACTCACAACCACAAAGTGCCACGGTTGCTGATGCGCGCCGCTGGGCGCTGTGCCTGCGGCCTCCACGCACGATTCGATCACCTCGCGCGCAACCGGACGATCACTGAAATGACGCACCGTTCGCCGACGCTGCAGTTCCGCCGCAAACCAACGGCTTCGTTCCAACATCTCTGCTTCCGGATATTCCTTATACGACTTTAACGGAACGAAGGTCGGCGAATCGGACATGAATTGTTGTTGAATGAAATGGATGAGTACTACGGCTGCTGCGTGGATGTGGCAGTTGAGCTCTTGCCGCCCTGTTTTAAATATTTGTCAAACCAACCCAGCATGCGCATGTGCCAATCGGCAAACTCCGAGGCATTTGTCATCGGAATGCCGTGACCGCCGTGCGCGTAGTTCACCCACTCCACCGTTTTGCCCAGGCGCCGCAGTGCGTAATACATCTCGCGAGTGTTAAGCGCGGGCACGTTGTGATCTTCACCGCCGGTCATCAACAGCAGTGGCGTCTTGATGCGATCGGCAAACATGATTGCGCTGTGTTGCACGTATTTCTGCGGTTGTTCCCACATCGTGGCGCCAATGCGATCCTGCGTTTTTTCCGCCGCATTGACGTTGCGCACGCCAAGACGTGGCGAATCCGTGTAGAACGAAATCATGTCCACCTTGCCCGACACATTGATCGCCGCCTTGAAGCGATTCGTTTGCGTGATCAGCAGGTTCGTGGCATATCCGCCATAACTCGTGCCGTACACGCCAAGCTTCGCGCTGTCGGTAATTCCCATCTCAATGAGTTTGTTAGCTGACGCCGTAACGCCTTTCAACCACGCTTCGCCGGGGTATCCCGTTTCAAACGTGACTGACGGTTTCATCACCGCATAGCCGCGACTGGCCAGGAATAGCGTCGTCGCGTCAAACGTGTCGTCAAAGAAATCTTCGTAGACGCTGAACAATGTTGGCAAGTTTTTCGCTTCGCCAGCCGGCAATGTCAGTACGCCAAACTGCGAGCGTCCGTCTGCGTCGAGATACTTCACCAACTGCGTCCGCGGCATCGTGCGATTCGCGAACTGCGGATTGGACGTAATAACTTTCCGCGGCGCATCAAACGCAGCACCGGCTAACCACAAATCCGCCGGCATTCCATTTGACGCGACCGTAATCACCATTCGTTTGCCGTCTTTGCTGAGACGCGGTGCGCCGTACAAACGCGCATCGTGAACCAACGTGTCGGCTGCACCAGTTGCCGCACTCACACGAATCAAGCTGCGATCCCACGACGTGCGCGACACTTTGGACAAATAGAGTGTGGATCCATCTTCCGTCCACGTGGCAACCGTGATGCGCGGACCGCTGATGGTATCGGTGGCGGTACTCAACGCTTTTCGCGTACCGCTTGCGAGATCAATCAGCCAAAGTCCCGCTTTCGTTGTCGCGACAACTGCATTTCCGGTTGGAGCAATACGCATCAGAGTGTAACGCTCTTCAAGGGCCCGCGCCGTGCTGTCCGCCGGCGACAACCGCGCACTATTCGAATCACGCGGTGCGCGCGGCGCCGGACCAATCACACGACGCGCCGCCGTGTCCGTCAAACTGGCCGCATAGATTGCGCCGTCCTTCGCATATGCGTATCGCACTCCGTCGTCCGCCAACGACAACGTGACCCCGCGC
>JBDTTO010000789.1:0-2450 GCA_039930585.1 Gemmatimonadaceae bacterium | reverse complement strand
GGACGTGGCAATGCGCTTGGTGGCAAGATGTTGTTCAGCCGCATGTAATTCGAGATCTGGCTGTAGTGATCCGCCATATCCAACGCATGCCCCAGCACCATGCTCGCCCGTGTGAGGACACGAGTGTTGGCACCAAACGTCATCGACACCTGATCCGCGAACTTTGCGTCATCGAGTTGCGCAAACGCTGCTTCACAAAATGCAAAGGACGCCTTCATCTTCACGATCAGCGAGTCTCTTGGCCACGTTGCTTTAATACTGTCGGCGGTCGCACTGTCTTTGGCTGATATCGTCGCCTTCATCGCGCCAAAATTGTTGCAGAACAAATAATTGTCGCTGGCGAGGTGTTGCGCGATGTAACCAACGGTGAGCTGGGCGGGCGTTGGTTTGTAATTGAACTTGTTGGCCGGAATGGAATCAAACGCCTGCGCCAACTGCCGCTGCAACGCCATGGTGCGCGTGCGAAACACGGTCGTGACAGGATTCTTGTCAGGTGCAGCGGGCGCACCTTGCGCTGCAACACCAAGCGGTAATGCCAATGCGATGAATGCTGCGTGAAGAAGCTTCATGTGATCTCCAAAGAGGTGATGCTGTTGTAACCGTCATTATTCACTGCACTGCTCGCCGTCGCCAACCGCATGGGCCACAGGCTCTCACCGCTCGGGACGAAACGCGCTGGAATCGACACCAATAGCACGGGGCGATTCGCCTATCGGCTTTGTGGTCCCCCTAATTGTAACCGTCCCAGCAGCGTCTGAAACCGTGTTTTTTCACGCCACGGATCAAACCGTGGATCCACATTCATCGACAACAGGTCCCGCGAACGGCCTATGCGCATCAAGATGCCCGTTGAGTATGATGGAGAGCCACCACGCGACATGCCCGACTGATTTCGTAGGGTGACCTGGCGCAAATGGCCGCGCGCTCATTACGCGGTCCTCCCGGCTCACAGAAGCACGACGCACCGACGCAACGATGCAATTCGCGTACACGCAACTCCCAACCCCGAAACTTCGTCCGTTTATCGAACGGATTGCGGTGATGGAGTTCGCCACACCGCTACACGACTCGCACTTGCCGCACACGGGGCCCGTTGCCGCCTTTTCGTTCCGTGGCGAATGCCTGATTGACGAAACATTGATCGCGCCGCACGCGTCGAGTTGGTTGAAGCATTCTTTCTTGCCAACCTTCACCTCGCCGCGCCGGACGCACTCGTTTCCGCTGCAGTGTCCTGGCTCAAGCAACAACCAGGGCAACCGCGCATCAAAGATCTCGCGCAATACATCGGGCTCAGCCAAAGCGCGCTCGAACGCCGATTTCATCACAATGTCGGCATCTCACCGAAGAAGTTCGCGATGCTGGTGCGCCTGTGTGACAAGCCGGGTTTGCTTTCACAATTTCAAACACTACGACGATGACTGCTGCACTGAACACATTCGTGATCATCTTTCGGCAAGGTCCGTATTCATTCACGGACGCCGATAAGAAACAGCGCACGGAGTTAACCGGCGCATGGGCGCGCGAACACAACGCTCGCGGCCACAAACTCGCTCCACACATTTTGACGGGCGAAAGCGTGACCCGAGGCACGGATGCGCCGCATGCCGCTGATGCATGGCCCGTTACTGCGTTGCTGCTGATTGAAGCGCGCGATCTCGAAGAGGCCACTCGCGTTGCAGAAGCGCACCCGGCACTCGGCTACAACGCCAACGTAGAAATCCGCGCGTGGGGCACACCGGCGCAGATTGCGTCGTAACGGCGGTGCGTGGGGCGTTGTTTCCACATCGATACTTTGATTCCGTTTTTGGTGGATCTTTTGTCCATTGGTGAGCGGTATATTCGACCAACCACTCATTCAAGGAACCGCCAATGTCAGACAACACCGCCGCCATTGCCAACGAACTCGTTTCGTTGTGTCGCGAAGGTCGCAACATGGATGCGATTGAAAAGTTCTATTCGCCAAACATTATCAGCGTCGAATCAGGCGGTCCGCCAGGTATGTCGCGCGAGATGACTGGCATCGCCGCAATCAAAGGCAAGAACGTCTGGTGGTACGAAAACAACGAAGTCCACTCGGCCGAAACGAATGGACCGTTTGTGAGCGACGGCAACAGGTTTGCTGTCGAATACATCTACGACACGACGTTCAAACCCACGGGCGATCGCTCGATCATGCGTGAAATGGCGCTGTATACGGTCGAAGGTGATCGCATCATACACGAGCACTTTTTCTACAACATGCCGAGTGCGTGAATGCAAAGACGGCGGCGCCGTGACTTGCGCCGCCGTCTTGTTTTCGGTTGGTGCGTTTAGCGTCCCTGTTCGAAAATGATGTCGACCGGAATTGCTTTGGTCTTGAGACGTCCGAGATCCTTTTGCAGCTCGGGAGAGATCGTGCCAAACTGTTCCTGAAATGCGCCGGCACCTTCGTAGTCGCCGTTGCCTTGCAC
>JBDTTO010000788.1:0-2451 GCA_039930585.1 Gemmatimonadaceae bacterium | reverse complement strand
GCGCTCGGTGCGGCACAACACACGCGTGTTGTTTCTTGAGTCGCCCGTAAATCCAACCACGCGCGTGCTCGATTTGCGTCCGGTTAGTTTGCTGGCGCGAGAACTTGGACTTGCACTTGTTGTCGATTCAACGTTTGCGAGCCCCATCAATTTTCGCGCACTCGAATACGGTGCCGACGTTGTCATTCACTCCGCAACCAAATATCTCAACGGTCATCACGACGTATTAGCCGGCGTGGTGTGTGGAACGTCGTCGTTCATCGAAGAAGTGCGTCAGAAGATGATTGTGTGGGGGCAAGCTGCCGATCCGTTTGCGTTGTGGATGCTGGAACGCGGTGTCAAAACTCTGGATGTGCGCGTGCGTCGACAGAACGAGAGCGCGATGCGGGTGGCGGAATGGGCCTCAACGCATCCCGCGTTTTCGAAGGTGCACTATCCCGGACTGGCGTCGCACCCCGATCATGAATTAGCCAAAGAAACTCTCGATGGATTTGGCGGCATGATGGCGATTGAACTGAGTGCTGGTGCCGATGCGACGCTTGGCATGTTGCATAAGCTCGAACTGTTTCTGCACGCGCCCTCGCTGGGCGGAGTTGAATCGCTGGTGAGTGAACCGCGTTACACCTCGCACGCACATCTTTCGTCGCAGGATCGCGCAGCCATTGGGATCCCCGATGGATTTCTGCGTCTCAGCATCGGTCTCGAAGACCCCAACGATCTGATTGCAGACCTCGCCCAGGCAACGGAGTAACCGTGGCTGGTATTGTGCGCCTGACGAAAGTCACGAAGGAATATCCGCGTTCGGGCGTCGCGTTGCGCAACGTGTCGTGCGAAATCGACAAAGGCGAATTTGTATTTCTGACGGGGCCGAGTGGTTCGGGTAAATCGACGCTTCTCAAATTGCTGTCGTTTGTCGAACGACCCACCGACGGCGAAGTAAAAGTGTCCGGATATTCGAGCGCGACAATCAAGTCGCGCGAGATTCCGATGTTGCGTCGACGTTTGGGCATCGTGTTTCAGGATTTCCGTCTGCTGCCCGACCGTTCGATTGAAGCGAACGTTGCATTCGCGCTCGAAGTAACCGGAGTACCAACGGCCAATATCGGACCGCGTGTTGCACGTTTGTTGACGCAGGTTGGACTCGCTTCGAAAACGACATCCATGCCACACGAGCTGTCCGGCGGAGAGCTGCAGCGCGTTGCAATTGCGCGCGCGTTGGCGAACGATCCGTTTGTGCTCATTGCGGACGAACCAACGGGCAATCTCGATGAGCGAGCCACGCGCGGTGTGTTTCAGCTGCTGCGTGACATCAACGCCTCGGGCACGGCCGTGATCATGGCCACGCACGATCTCTCGCTCATTGAGTGGAGCGGATTGCGCTACATGGAGCTCGATCACGGCAACCTGGTCTACGACGGCACGGATGCATCACGATTCACGGCTGACGGACGCCGGCGATGAGACTCGCCGTTCGCGAATCGTTGCTCGCGTTTCGGCGCGCGCCATTGCTGGGACTTCTCAGCATCACCACAATCGCGTTCTCACTGTTCGCGTTTGGTCTGTTCGGTTTGGTCGCCGTCAATTTGGAGAGCGCGCTACGCGAGGTTGAGAATCGTGTGGAAATTCGAGTCTTCCTGGCCGACGGCACCAGCGAAGATGCGGTCGCCACACTACTCGGCGATGCATCCGCGTTTCCCGAAGTCGCGCAGGCGGGCTTCGTCAGTCCGGACTCGGGGCTCGCGCGCGCACGACAGGAACTGCCTGAGTTCAAGGACGTTCTGGACGTCGCCGTATTGCCCGCGTCCATCGAAGTAAAGCTGAAAGACGGATTTCGTGATCCGGTGCACGTGAAGGAAGTCGCATCGCGATTGCAGAGTTATCCGACGGTTGACGAAGTGCGGTATGGTGAGGAGTGGGTGGAGAAGCTGTACAAGATTCGCACGATTGCTGCGGTGGCAGGTGCAGGACTGGGATTGGTCTTTGCATTGGTCGCGATCATCATCATCGGTTCGACGATTCGCATGGCGGTGTTGGCGCGCGCACGCGAAATCGAAATCATGCGTTTGGTTGGTGCAACGAACTGGTTCGTGCGTTCGCCATATCTGATTGACGGTTTGGTGAAAGGATTGCTTGGCGGGGGAATTGCCATCGCACTCACGTGGGTGGCGAGTACGGTGATCTCGCGTAATCTGGTGCAGACTTCATTCTTTGAACCGTGGCAGGTCGTCGCCGGTTTGTCGGCCGGTGCGTTGATTGGATTTTGCGGCAGCGCCGTATCCGTTGGTCGACACCTGAAGCAGGTGTGGCGCGAGGAAGGATGATTGCGCCACGAGGACGCGAGGCGTTCATCGCACGCGTGAATACGCCGTGGCGCGTGATGCTACTCTCAGTCGTCCTGATCGCCGCAAGCACATTGACGCCGCAATTCACGTTTGCTCAGGCGGGCGCCAC
>JBDTTO010000787.1:0-2457 GCA_039930585.1 Gemmatimonadaceae bacterium | reverse complement strand
GCCATGCCGCAGTCGCTACTACCCTGGATACGCAAAGTTGTCGTGGGGTCAACGAATCCTGTAAAGATCGCAGCGGTGCGCGCGGTAATCGCTCGAGTCGCACCAGACGCGACAGTTCACTCCGTTGCTGTGGCAAGCGGTGTGCCAGACCAGCCATGGGGCGATGAGGAAACCCAACGCGGTGCCGCCGAACGGGCGCGCCAGGCGCTGGGTCACACTGATCACGACAACGCGGACCTTGGAATCGGCGTCGAAGGCGGCGTGGTCAAGCAGGCTGACGGAAGCGTTCGCACGTGTGCATGGGCCGTCGCGTACACTCGCGATGGGCGTCACGGCACTGGCGGGTCGCTCTGCGTGCAGCTGCCGCCTGAAGTTGCAGCGCTTGTTATCGCGGGCACTGAACTTGGCCACGCCATGGACAAGGTGGCCAAGCTCGTTGACACCAAGCGCAGAACGGGTGCCGTTGGAATTCTGACGGCCGGCCTCATTGACCGGCAGCGCGCTTACGAGCCGCTGATCACGTACTCACTCGCGCCGTTTCTGGCCGCTGACTATTTCGAGCGACCAGTTTCCGTTGGTAAGGATGCGCCGGTCGATTCTGAAGTTCCGGACGCGGGAGTCGCATCATCCGACGGTCGATAAACGAGCATCGGCTGTTCCGCACCCCGCAGCACCTTATCGGCAACGCTGCCGAGGATGATGCGCACAAGGCCTGAGCGCCCGTGCGTTGCCAGTGCAATCGCACCGGCATCCGATTCGCGGGCGTAATTCACAATTGCGCGGGACGATGATGTTTCCGCCAACACTTTGACTTTTGCAGTCTTGCTGACGGTGAGATGTGACGCTTGTTCCTTGAGGTATTGGAATGCTTCGGCCTCTTCGTCCAGCGTCACAAAATCTTCCACGACCAGTGCGTCCGCGCCAAAGAGCGCGAGTGGAGTAGACCCTGGTTCGGCAACGCGCACGAGTTCGACATCCATTCCAAGCGCATTTGCAAAGCGACTCGCGTGTGGCAGCATCGATTCAGCGAATTTCGAACCATCGAGCGTAACGAGCAGTGTGCCCGTGGGAAGTTCGTGGCCCGGCGTTGGTGCATCCGATCCAGTTGGCCGCACAAGAAATACCGGTACTGGTGACCGGCCAAGAAAACTCGAAGCGACACTGCCGAGGCGCAGTCGATCAAAACCGCCGCGCCCGTGTGTTGTCATGATTACCAACTCTGCGTTGGTGGCGATTGCGTGTTCGGCGAGCGCCTCAACGACGGTGCCTTCAAGCATTGCCCCGCTGGCCGGCACGCCCGTGTTGGAAATCGATGCCGCCTGTTCCTCAACCCAACCACGCAATTCGGCGCAGCGCTTGTCGGCGACGGAGACATCAAACACAGGTATCGTGGCTTCGCCCGGTGCGAAGTGCAGCATCGTGCTTGGATCGAATACGACGACCAGGTTCAGGCGGCCGCCGGTGCGGCGCGCCAATGCTGCAGCGGTCGGCAGCGCGCTGGCGCTGAATTCGGACCCATCGAGCGCTACGAGAATGGACTGATACATGGACGGAACGGTGGGACGTGGAAGCGACAGCGTAAAGAGGGCCGCGCGGTGAATTCTGCCTATATTGCAACCATGTCACCAAACCCGCGCCCCTTTCTCTCGCACGATCGCGTGCGATGGGCTGATGTCGACCTTGTTGGTATCATGCGATTCAGTGCGTTTACCCGACTGGTCGAAAATGCCGAGCAGGATTTGTGGCGCGACGCGGGGCTTCCGTACGGAAATGTGCTTGAAGCGCCCGACACGTGGATGCCACGTCGCAACCTGAACATCGAATACACCGCACCCGCGCGAATTGATGAGGCGCTGTTGCTGGTGACGTACATCAGCCGCCTGGGCGAGAGTTCGCTGATTTTCCACGTTGATGTGATGTCCGCCGATCGTTTGCAGTTAATCGCTGCAGCAACGGTGGTGACAGTGTGCGTCAACGCCAGCGATTGGAGCAAACGATCACTGCCGGACGTATTGCGCGCCGCGATGGCGCCGTATGTCGTGAGCGTCGACGACGCTCGTGTCTGGGCCAACGGATTGGCGCATGAAGAGATCGCAGCGAGTGCTGGAGCCGGGAGATAATTCAGCGATGACCGAGACGTACGTACGGAAAGGCTTCGGCCTCAAGAGTGAAGTGCAGGACACGTTGGCCAGTGACTACACCGGCCATCTGGTTGATTTGTTGCGCGCACGCGACTTCGTGTTGACCGCGGGCAGCACGACCGTGCGCCTCGCACGTGAGTTCGGATTTTGTTATGGCGTTGAGCGCGCGGTTGACTACGCGTATCAAACGCGACTCAAGTTTCCGGACAGACGCATTTTTCTGGCGGGCGAAATTATTCACAACCCGCATGTGAATGCCAAGCTGCGCGACATGAACATCACGTTTCTCGCGGCGAAGGGTACGGGATTTGATTAC
>JBDTTO010000786.1:0-2458 GCA_039930585.1 Gemmatimonadaceae bacterium | reverse complement strand
GCCGTGTTCAACTCGAAGAAGTGTTCGCTGACATTTCCGCTCTCGCGCACGGCGCCCCGGTCATCCGCTTGAACCATTGGGAGTCAGCGTCATCCGATGATGTCGAAGACGCCGCAAAGGAAGTGGACGCAAACAAAGTTGTCGCCAAGCGAATTGATTCTCCGTACGAATCGGGTGCGTCAAAACTCTGGCTCAGTCTCTCGATTTAGCGCAATGCCTTCGTCACTCAAACCACCGCTCGAGCCGATGGAGGCCGCCACCGTCGACGAAATACCACTCGGCTGGGAATGGCAGTACGAACCAAAATGGGATGGATTTCGCTGCCTCATTTTTCGCGACGGCGACAAAGTTTTCCTGCAATCGAAATCGAAACCGTTGGCCCGATATTTTCCGGAAGTTGTTGCAAACGTATTGAAGCTCAAAGCCAAACATTTCGTGCTCGATGGCGAGTTGGTAATCGAACAAAACGGCCAACTTTCGTTCGAGGCGCTGTTGGCGCGACTGCATCCTGCGGCAAGCAGAGTTCTCAAGTTGTCTGCAGAGACACCTGCAAAATTTATTGCCTTTGATTTGCTGCAGGACGAACAACAAACACCGCTGATTGATGAACCATTGTTTGTCCGACGATCCGCGCTCGAAGACTTCGCGAAACGCAATTTCCGCGCAAACAATTTGATCCTGTCACCCGCCACCATCGATTCAGCTGAGGCAGAAAAGTGGTTCGGCACAACCGGCGGCGGACTGGATGGCATTATGGCAAAATTGATTGCAGCGCCGTACACACCAGGCGAACGCATCGCGATGGTGAAGTACAAGCACCTGCGCACTGCAGACTGTGTTGTTGGAGGCTTTCGTTACGGCAGTGGAAATGGCGCGGCCAGCAGAATCGTCGCCTCACTGCTGCTGGGTTTGTACGACAGCGATGGTCTGCTGAACCACGTTGGATTCACTTCGGCAATGAGTGTTGAAGAACGTACGGCACTCACCCCAAAACTTGAAAAGCTCATTGGGAAACCAGGATTCACAGGCAAAGCACCCGGCGGCCCAAGCCGGTGGAATAACGGGCGCGAGTCAGAGTGGCAGGCGCTTAAATCGAAGCTGGTTGTTGAGGTGCAATACGATCATTTCAGTGGTGATCGGTTTCGACACGGCACGGGCTTTGTCCGTTGGCGCCCCGACAAAAAACCATCGGCGTGCACATTTGCGCAGCTCAAGCTCGCGCGTGGATCTGCGCTTGATCTTGTATAGACCCAATATTTTGCAATAAAAAACGGGCCGTACATCGCGATGATGTACGGCCCGTTTGCGCAATCAGAAACTAGCGCTGCTGCGGCGTAACTGTTGTTGCGGCAGGCGTCTTCGGTCCGCCTTCAATCAACCAGTAGCCAAACCACTGATTGATGCGTGACAGACGATCGACCAGCAACCACGGCTCACCCGAGCGCGAGAGCTCGTGCGTGCTGCGCGGGTAACGAACAAATTCCGCCGGAACGCCCTGTGACTTGAGCGCGATGTACCACAAGTCGGCGTTGCCCATTGGCGTACGGAAATCTTCTTCCGACTGCACCATGAGCGTTGGCGTCTTGACGTTCTTGACGTGGCGAATTGGCGAGAGTGAATCGTACATCGCCTGATTGTCCCAAGGCTTGCCGAAGAACTCACCGTTCGTCAGCGACTGCGCGTCGGACATGCCCCACCACGACGTCCAGTCACTGATCATGCGATCGGTTTCTGCAGCCTTGAATCGGTTGGTTTTGGTTGTAACCCACGCCGTCATGAATCCACCGTACGAACCACCGGCAACACCCATGCGTGTTGAATCGACGTCAGGACGCGCGGCCGCAATATCAACCGCCTTCATCAAGTCGCCGTAATCCTTGCCGCCCCAATCGCCACGGCTCGCGTTCGTGAAGTACGCGCTGGTGCCTGACGAACCCCGTGGGTTCGTGTACAACACCATCAATCCAGCACCGGCCTGACTCTGGAATTCGTCAAACCAACCTTCGCCGTATGCCGAGTGTGGGCCACCGTGAATGTTGAGCACGATCGGATATTTCTTGCCGGCCACATAACCAAACGGCTTCATGATCCAGCCTTCCATTTCCAACCCATCAGCAGCCTTGTACACGAACTCTTCGCCTTCGCTGAACTTCACATCTTTCTGCAGCTGATCGTTGAACGTGGTGAGCTTCTTTTCGTTCGAACCATCTGCATTCGCCACGTAAATTTCAGCGAGATGTGAAATGTCCGTGGACGTGTAGATCATCTTCGTCTTGCTCTTGTCGTACGAGATGTCGCCAACCTGACGACGTCCGCCAAGAACATTCGTGATCGCTTTCGTTGACGGATCAAGCGCATACAAGCCATTACTGCCGCCCTGGCTTGTTGTCATGCGAATCTTGCCGTCGTTCCACCACTCGATGTTGCCCGGCTCGTACTTCCAGTTGCCGAGGATGTC
>JBDTTO010000785.1:0-2459 GCA_039930585.1 Gemmatimonadaceae bacterium | reverse complement strand
TGGCTTCAAGCAGGGCGGCCTGCGTACGCGGTGGTGCGCGGTTGATTTCGTCTGCCAGCACGATGTTCGCAAACACTGGACCACGCACAAACCGGAACGCGCGCGATCCGTTGGCTCCCTCTTCCAGAATTTCTGTTCCCGTGATGTCGCTGGGCACGAGATCGGGCGTGAATTGAATGCGACGAAAATCGAGTCGCATTGCGTCGGAAATGGACTTGATCATCAACGTCTTGGCCAATCCCGGAACACCTACCAGCAACGCGTGTCCGCCAGCCACCATTGCCATCAGAATTTCTTCGACGACGTGGTCCTGACCAACAATACGTTTTCCAATTTCATCGCGAAGGCGCTGCACAGCGGCAATCAACGCCTCGGGATTCGTGCGCGTTGTGGCGTCGGCAATATTGACCATGGTCATTGGTTCACCGCACCGCGTGACGACGGCGCGACATCACCAGCAACGTTGCGCCGTTCTTCACGCCACATTCGCCGAGCGTCAGCTGTTCATTGCGGAGTTCGCTACCGTGCAGTTTGACGACAATTCCATCGAGCGCGTCGACGTCCGGCATCAACACGGCGAGCGCCGCTTGTTTGACATCTCGCAACGGGGTTGACGCGAGCGCTTCGACACGCACCGCATCCCACACTTCGGCGCTGTGCACGCGCAGCGTGATCACGTTCGCGCGCGAACCCGCGGCGGCACTGTCCAGCAGTGAAATAGTCTCAGGGCGGACCCCCAACGTTGTCACAAACGGCGCGCTCATGCGGTCACCGCCGGCGGCACGACAACGGGTGGCACAATTGGTGTCGCTGGTGGGAGCGCGTCCAGAAACCGCACAACCTGCTGGTCAAACATGTAACTGGATCCGCTCACGCGCGTCACGCCGTCACTGGGCCACGCTGCTATTGCGATTTCTTCCCCGCCCAGTCCGCGCAGCATCACGTGTGTTGGTCCGCGTTTTTCCGGAAACGCCGCATACACGCCACTTTGGCGCGAGAAGAACAGCACCGCCTGTTCGAGCACAGCGGCGGGAGCCAACGAAGTGAAACACTCCTGCAGCTGCCGAGTGGACTGCTGATGCATGTGAATTCAGTTGGAACGTGGTGTGAGGTCGTCAGCCTTCATCATAACGCGCCGGAGTGCCCGCGAGTTGAAACAGGGGCCGAATCGCACAATCCGTGGCTCCACCGGCAGCGGCTCGTCCCCTGTCGACTGTCCCTCAGCTCACCGGCTCAGCGCAATCGCTGCGCGAGGTATCCAGCAAGCTGGCTCGTATTCACGCGGTCTTGCGCCAACGTGTCGCGATCGCGCACCGTGACGCTGTCGCTGCCCGCGCTGTCGCCATCGACCGTGATGCAGAACGGGGTTCCGACTTCGTCCTGCCGGCGGTACCGCTTGCCGATCGAACCGGATTCGTCATAGTCGACGGTGAATGACCCGCGCAAATCGCTGATGATACGCTTTGCAAATTCCGGCTGCCCATCTTTTTTGGTGAGCGGGAACACACCCACCTTGATTGGCGCGATCGCCGGATGCAATCCGAGTACAACTCGCCCTTCCGATTCACCTTCGACAGACTCTTCGCGATAGGCATTGACCATGGCGGCAAGCGTGACGCGGTCCGCACCCACCGACGTTTCGATCACGTACGGGATGTACCGTTTGTTATTGAGCTGGTCGTAGTACTCGAGCTTCTTGCCCGAGAACTGCTGATGCTGCGTCAGATCAAAATCGCCGCGATTGTGAATGCCCTCGATTTCCTGAAAGCCCAACGTGCCGCCAAAATCGAATTCAACGTCAAACGCCGCGCGTGCATAGTGCGCGAGCTCGTTGCCGGCGTGCTGATGGAAATTCAGGCGATCTCGACTCAGTCCAAGGTCGAGATGCCACTGCAGGCGCGCTTCCTTCCATGACTCGAACCACTCCATGTCCGTGCCGGGTTCAACGAAGAACTGCATCTCCATCTGTTCGAATTCACGCGTGCGGAAAATGAAATTCCCGGGCGTAATTTCGTTGCGGAACGCCTTGCCAATTTGCGCGATACCAAACGGAACCTTCTGACGCATGCTTTGCTGCACGTTCAGAAAGTTCACGAAAATTCCCTGCGCCGTTTCCGGGCGCAGATACGCGATGCTCGCGGAGTCTTCCAGCGGACCCATCGTCGTCTTGAACATCAGATTGAACTGGCGCGCTTCGGTGAGCTGGCACGCGTCATGCTGCCCCGGCTGTTTGCTTGGCTTCTGCGGGCAACGCGCGTCCTGCAACCTATCGGCGCGGAAACGGCCCTTGCACGTTTTGCAGTCAACGAGCGGATCAACAAAGCCCGACACGTGACCACTGGCTTCCCAGGTTTTGGGATGCATCAGAATGGCCGCATCGAGTCCTTCGATGTCGTCACGCGAGCGCACCATGCTGTTCCACCAGCGATCCTTGATGTTGCGCTTGAGCTCAACGCCCA
>JBDTTO010000784.1:0-2459 GCA_039930585.1 Gemmatimonadaceae bacterium | reverse complement strand
GCACGGGCTTGGTGAGATACGACGCGACGCCCAGCTCTTTGCAGCGTGTTGAATCGCCGCGTTGTCCCACCGATGACAACATCATGATCATCGGCGTACCCAATTCGGGATGCTGCTGGATGTGTTCTGCGAGATCGAAACCATCGAGATCCGGCATCTGGAAATCGATCAATGCAATAGGAAACGGTTTCCCGGCATCGCGCGCGCGCGCCATCGCCTGCAACGCTGCGTATCCGCCATCGACAACCGTGGGACGCATTCCCCAGTTTGTCAGGATGTCCTCGAGAATTCGACGATTGGTTGCATTATCATCAACGACCAGCACGGACATGCCGCGCAAATCAGTCAACGCGCGGCGATGCGGAATCGTGGTAAGATCTGCGGCAGCTTCAAGCGGCAACGTGAAATGGAACGTGCTGCCAACGCCGAGGTCACTGTCCACCCAGATATGTCCGCTCATCAACTTCACAAGTTGCGTGGAGATGGCGAGGCCAAGTCCAGTACCACCAAACCGGCGCGTCGTTGATGCGTCAGCCTGCGTGAACGCTTCAAATACGGTGGCCTGTTTGTCTTTTGAAATGCCAATGCCGGTGTCGCGAATTGAAAAATGCAGCAGCGGTTTTCCAATGTCGGACGTATCGAATTCGACGCGCAGCACCACTTCGCCAGCCGCTGTGAACTTGATCGCGTTGCCTGTGAGATTCAGAATGATCTGACGCAATCGGCCGGGGTCGCCAATCAGTGACGACGGAATTGCCGAGTCGATGTGGTACGCCAGTTCCAGCCCTTTCACGTGCGCACGCGGTGCCAGCAAGCGCACCGTCTCATCCATGCACTGCGATAGATCGAAGTTGATCGCTTCGATATCAAGTTTGTTCGCTTCGATTTTGGAGAAATCGAGGATGTCGTTGATCACCGTCAACAATGCATCCGCCGAACGCTGCACGGTATCGAGATAATCGCGCTGCTCCGGCGTGAGTTCAGTGCCCAGGGCCAGTTCGGTCATGCCGATAATGCCGTTCATCGGCGTGCGAATTTCGTGACTCATGTTGGCCAGGAATTCGCTCTTCGCGCGATTAGCGCTTTCCGCGGCGTCCATGGCGCGCAACATCGATTTCTCGGATTCCTTGCGCTGTGAAATATCAATCAGCGTTCCTTCAATGACGCCTGACGACGTTTCGCGGCCGCTCAGCAGCGTTGCATTTTCCAGCACCCAGAACGACGATCCATCCTTGCGGCGCAACTGACTCTCAAAGTCAGTCACGTTTCCGCGCGTTTGCAGCTGTTGAAGAAAAACGCTGCGCGGCGCTTCGTGCGAATAGTAGCTCGCAACTCCATCACGCAGACATTCTTCGCGCGATGCATAACCAAACGTGCGTGCAAAGGCCTCGTTGCAATCGAGCAGCAAACCGTCAACGGTGCTTTGATACACGCCGGCCAGGCTGCGTTGAAACAACATGCGATGACGTTCTTCGCTGGCGGCCAATTCCAGGTTGCGCGACGAAAACCGGCGATCAATCATCGCGGTAATAATTGCAATGGCCAGCACCAGCAACGTGACAATGGCCACACCAAATGCCGGCAATGTCATCGCGTGCGAGAGATCGCCGTGTATCGGCATTGCTTCCCACGAGGCCGCTGCCATACCGGTGTAGTGCATGCCGGCAACGGCGATACCCATGATGAACGCGCTCGCCATCTTCTGCGGCGCCAGTTCGCGAAGTTCAGAACGCAGACGAAACGCGAGAATCAACGCGACCAGCGACACGACTACCGCGATGACAATGGAAAGCGTGACGATGCCTTCGTTCCAATGCGGCATCGCGGCCATGCGCATCGCATCCATGCCCAGATAGTGCATGCTGCAAATGCCCGCTCCCATAACCACGCAGCCAATGACCGCGCCGATCCAGCGCATTGTAGAGCGGCTTATAACAAACAGCGCGACACCCGACGTGAACACTGCGGCAATCAACGACCACCAGACGGTTGGCACGTCGTACTGAATTGGCACCGGCAGTGAGAATGCTTCCATTCCCACAAAGTGCATTGACCAAATGCCAAGCCCCATGGTGGCGGCGCCGCCGCTTAACCACGCCGCGCGCGCCCAACCTCGCGCTGCTGATGTGCGGCCGCCGAAATCCAACGCGACGTACGACGCACACATCGCAATGAACACGGAGAGCGCTACCAGCCAATAATCGTAAGAAACAACCATCGTTCAGACCGGGAAGTGGACAGGGATAGTGGGTTGCTGTCCGACTTCTGAATGGCCATCACCGGCGGAAACAGAAGTGAAACGGACGCAACTGCACCAATGAGTATCGGCGCTTCTGCCTCTCACTAAACATTATTTGTCCCGCAAAATCGGATGAGATTACAGCGCCAGCAGCAATTGAGGATTACTCAGAGCTGACACTGCCTCATCTTCATCCGTGGATGCCGTTTTTGAGTCGGCC
>JBDTTO010000783.1:0-2465 GCA_039930585.1 Gemmatimonadaceae bacterium | reverse complement strand
CATTACAAACGTGAGCGAAGGATCGCCGCAGTATCACTCGTATCAGGACTGGGTGAAACACACGCAGCTCGAGACCACACTCGCGCTCGAAGAGTACGCCGTTTCCAATCGTGGTTTGCGTCCGGGCTTCGTGGGCACGCCCGAACATGTGGCTGAGCGGGTTGACGCATATGCGAGAGCGGGGGTCGACCTGTTGCTGCTGCAATCCAGCCCGCAGCTGGAAGAGATGGAGCGGTTTGCGGAAACCGTGATGCCGCTTGTGGGTTCCGGGGACAAAATGGTACGGGCGGCGTAGGCGGAGCACACTTAAATTCGGTCTACCTCTGCTCCCTCCGCACGTAGCCCGAATTTGAGAGTCTTGCCCATGAGCCGTCGCCTGCTGTTCGCGCCTCTGTTCGCGCCGCTGTTCGCTTCGCTCCTCGCCATGCCCGCCGCATTGGTGGCCCAGGAGAAACCCGTTGTCACGCCGAAAGATTACGGCAAGTGGGAAACGCTGGGTGCTGCGCGTTTCTCGCCGAACGGCGCGTGGCTGACGTACGGAATTACGCGCGGCAACGAAGAGAATGAATTGCGACTTCGCGGTGGCAGCGGCGACGCAACACAGGTCATTCCGTTTGGCATTCAGCCAGCCTTCTCGGTCGATTCGCGATGGGTAGCATACATGGTTGGTGTGTCGCCAAAAGAGCGTGACCGACTGATCAAGGAAAAGAAGCCGATTCACAACAGCTTTGTCGCGCGCAATCTCGCATCGGGCGATACGATCACCGCTGCGGATATTTCGGCGTTCACCTTCAGCGCGGACGGTCGATTCATTTCGATGACTCGATATCCGGCTGAAGGAAAGCGGGTGCAGGATGTGCTCGTGCAAGATCTCGCGAAGGGTACGCGTCTCGTGTTCAGCAACGTGGGCGAGCAAGCGTGGTCGGACGCAAGACCGCTGTTTGCGTTTACGGTTGTCGCTGATGGTGGAAACGGGAATGGTGTGCAGTTGTACGACGCAAACACCGGCGCTGTTCGCGTGCTTGAATCATCCACGTCGGTGTATCGCGGGTTGTCATGGCGGGCGAAATCGGAAGATCTTGCTGTGTTGCGTAGCAACGTCGACAAAGCGTTCAGCGATACCGCCAATGCGATTCTGGCGTGGACGCCTGCCTCGGCCGCCAACGCTGTCGCGAAAACGCAGGATGCGACCAATGGTATTCCGGCGGGCATGCGCGTTGCGGACTATCGCCGCCTGACCTGGTCGAAGGATGGCAGCACACTTTTTGTCGGACTGCGCAAGCGTGAGCCGGTTGCTGACGCACCAAAGAAAAGCGAAGACAAAGTTTCTGATGTTGAGATCTGGCATCCGAAAGATGTGCATGTCATTCCTGACCAGCGTTCGTCCGAGCAGCGCGATTTGCGCGCGACCATGCTGGCGTCTTGGCACATTGGCGATGCAAAAGTTACGCAGATTGGTACCGATTTAACCGAGAGCGTAACGCTGTTGGATGGCGAGAAGTATGCGACGGAAACGGACACCAAGGGTTACGCGTTTGGTCAGATGTTTGGTCGTCGTGATTCGGACATCTGGATTACCGATCTGTCAAATGGCACGCGCAAGAAGTTGATGGAGAAGGTGCGCTTTTTTTACGGCGCCGATCCAACGGGCAAGCGCGTGTCGTGGTTTGACGGAAAAGATTATTGGGTCATGGATGTCGCGAGTGGCGCGCGCACCAACGTAACCGCCAAGGTGACACCGAAAGTTGACTGGGTGGATCGCGATGATGATCATCCAAACAATGTGCTGCCATCGAATGGCCGACCGGATTGGACGCGTGATGGCAACTCGTTGATTGTGAACAGCGAGTATGACGTGTGGCAACTGAATGTTGATGGTTCGGGCGGCAAACGTTTGACGGATGGCGCGAAAGACGGAATCGAATACCGCATCGTGACGCTCGGTGCAGGAGGCGGTGGTGGTGGTGGATTTGGTGCGCCGGCTGCGGGTGAGCGTGGCGTCGATTTTTCAAAGCCAGTGTATCTGTCGCTCACCGGCAAGCGTACCAAAAAGAGCGGATACGCGCGACTGCAAAACGGAACGGTGTCGCTGCTCATTCTGGCTGATGCACGCATTGCGGGATTGCAGAAGGCCGACAGTGTCGACGTGTTCGGATTCACGCGTCAGCGTTTTGATGAGTCACCAACGTTGTTTACTGCGAATTCGGCATTTGTGAACCTGAAAACCATCGTTGCAACCAACGCGTTTCAAAAAGACTACGCGTGGGGCAAAACTGAGTTGATGAATTACAAAAGCACGATTGGCGTGCCACTGCAGGCAATTCTGTATTATCCCGCCAATTACGACGCGACAAAGAAGTATCCGATGATCGTGTACACCTACGAGTTGCTGTCGCAGGATTTGCACCGATACATCGCGCCGCGTGAGAACGACTATTACAACGCGAACGTCTTCACGCAGAACG
>JBDTTO010000782.1:0-2469 GCA_039930585.1 Gemmatimonadaceae bacterium | reverse complement strand
ACACCGTATTTGCGGAGATGGATAGTCCGCGCGGTTTGGTGTTTGACGGCAAAACATTGTACGTGATGCATCCGCCCAATCTCACGGCGTATCGCGACACAACAGGCGATGGTGTAGCGGACGTATCGGAAGACATTGTTACCGGATTGGGATTTGACCTCAATTTTCGCGGCGCCGATCACACGACCAACGGCATCACGCTTGGTATTGATGGCTACATCTACATCGCAGTCGGTGATTACGGGTATCGCAAAGCGACCGGCAAAGACGGTACGACGATTTCGCATCGCGGCGGTGGCGTGGTGCGTGTGCGCCCTGATGGATCGGGATTGGAATTGTTCGCACAGGGAACGCGCAACATTTATGATCTCGCCGTTGATCCAATGTTGCACGTGTTCACGCGCGACAACACCAACGATGGTGATGGCTGGGACATTCGGTTGCACTATCTGCCGGCCGGCGCACACATGGGTTATCCCATGTACTACAAATATTTCTCAAATGAGCACATGCAGTCGCTGGCCGATTATGGATCGGGATCGGGCACCGGCGGCTTGTTTGTGCATGACGCGGGATTTCCCGAAGGATTCGGCAACACTCTGTACACGTCGGACTGGTTGATCAACGAAGTCACGCGCCATCCGCTTACGGCAAAAGGCGCGAGTTACGAGGTGAAACAGGAAAAATTTGTCACCGTTCCGCATCCGGTTGATATGGCGATGGACGGACAGTCCAACATGTTCATCGCCAGTTTGTATGGTGGCAATTTCACGTACGAAGGCGATACCGTTGGTTACGTGGTGCGATTGAGCCCCAATCGTACAGCAACTCCCAAAGCGATCGACATCGCAGCGCTGACTGATGTTGCATTGCGCACGCAGCTTGGCGCGGCGAATGCGGAAGTCAGTTTACAGGCGCAGCGTGAGATTTTGCGCCGTGGTGCGCGAGCCGGAGTTGTGGCGGGTTTGAATGCGATGGTGATCGACCGAAAGCGTGCGCCGTTCGCGCGCGTTGCTGCAATGTTCACCCTTACACAGCTTACCGGTGACAAGGCGCGCGCGGTTATCACGTCTGTTGCGAGTGATCCTGCGGTGCGTGCACTTGCCCTGCGTGCGTTGGTAGACAATAAGGCACAACTTGCCGGCCTTGATCAGAGTGTGTTTGTGAAAGCGTTGCAGGACACGAGTGGTCCGGTGCAGTTGGCGGCCATGGCCGCACTTGTTCGTTTGAACGCAACAAACGCAGCGGGTGCAATTGTGCCGCTAACGGCCAGCAGCGATGCGGCGGTCGCGCACATTGCAGTGAATGCTCTGGTGTCACTGAAAGGATCTGCCGTTGCATTGAAGGCGTTAAACGGAGCGCCGCCGGCACTGCGAGTTGGTGTGTTGCGTGCATTAGAGCGCATGCATGACACTGGAGTCGTGAACGCGCTCGTGCACGCGGCTACGAGTAGTAGCAAGAATGGCGTGGACGGCTTCAACGACGAATCCGCTGCGATTCATTCCGATGTAGTTGCTGCACTCGCGCGACTCTATTTCCGTGAAGCCGATTGGAATGGCGATTGGTGGGGCACGCGTCCCAATTTTGTCGGCCCATATTTTGCGCCGGTACCGTGGGAAGCGACGACGGCATTGCGCCCCATACTCGCTGCCGCTGCAAACGCACAGCGCGCGGACGCCGCCACGATTCTCGCTGAGTACGAGCGCAATCGTATCGTGCCGCAAGGAACGCGCGATGTCGTGATGCTCGTGCGCGGCGATCAGCAGCGCAAAGCGCTACTGGCACTGTTGGTTAACGTGCCAGAGCTGGACGTTGCGTCTGCAAACGCTGTGCGCGGTGTGTACGATCAAGGAGGAACCGCGGAGAAAGTCGCCGCGGCAAATTTGCTTGCCTCACAACCGTCACTGCTGATTGCGTCGACATCAAAAGCCGGGTACGGGCTCTCGGCTGAATCGAACGTCAATCGGCCTGCCTTGGATTTCGCGGTGCTAGCGGCGCGAGACGCAACATTGCCTGATTCGCTGCGTGCAAGAATCATCACGCTTGTGAGTACGCTCCCAGCGAGTAGGATGCCTGGCAGTAGCGGACTCGACGCGGTCACATCACTGTTGGCGTCAATGAATCCGGCGATTACTCCCGCCGGAACACCAGCCCCACCAATCGAAGCCGCGTGGCGCCGCTTCGTCGGCGATCGACGCCGTCAGCAGGAGTTCGACTACTTCATTGATCTGTCGCACGGCGCAAATGCAAACGCGCGGACACTCGCGTTTGCAGTGTTGCTGCAAACAGTACGCGGTGGACGCGCTCCCCAGGCGGTGAATGACAAGGTGCAACCGGTGCTCACGGCGGCTTGGGCAAGTCGTGAAGCTGCCAATGATCTCGTGCGCGCCGTGAACATCATGCGTCTCGAGTCCGCATACACAACGCAGCTCGGATCGGTCAAAGCGCGCGGCAACACGCCGCCAACCG
>JBDTTO010000781.1:0-2469 GCA_039930585.1 Gemmatimonadaceae bacterium | reverse complement strand
CGAACTGAATGGCAGCGGTCGCAACAGCACGCGATCGGCAACGGAAAATGTCGCAGTATTTGCGCCCACACCAATGGCCGTAACGAGGACAGCGGTTAGTGAGAAACTTGGGGCGCGCCGAAGTGATCGCGTCGCGAAATGCAGGTCCTGCTGCAGAATTTCCCAGTGCAACTGCGGCGCATTCGTTGCGACGTCCACCATCGCCGCGATCGCTCGACGTACGCTACCGTAGCCGCGCGTGTTCGCTTCGAATGCGCGCCGCAGTTCCTGCCCGTAATGCAGCCGAAACGATTTGGGATAACAGTGCAGCAGGATCTGGAAGAATCGCACGGCGCACCTCGGTTGGAGTCTGCTCCAACATATAGCCACTATGGATATATCCGCAACGGCTATACTGACGACGTCTTTCTGCGGCCCCGCGGGCCTCCCGAAGGTCCGGGAATAAATCAGACGCTTCCAGTGTCCTGAGGGTTCAGTGAATGCGAATAGGCGCTGTGCCGTCAAAGCACCGGAGCGAGACACGCCGTCGCTCCGGACTCGAAACGAACGCGAAATGTCGGGCTTCGACCCGATTTTGCGCATTCCCCCGTGCGGGTTCCGTGCCATACGCCCGTCACACAGGCGATCCCAGGCACCATCTGCTCTAACCGAATTTGTTCAGGAGTTTCATGCGTTCCATAAAGTTGTCTCTGCTTTTCGCGCTGGCACTTGCGGCCTGCAACAGTGATGCACCCGTCAGCCCACCGGGGCCGGAGACAGGTAGCGGCGCAGCGCAAGTTTTGATTGCGTTGCCATCGACCGCGCCATTGGCCTCGCAGGGAGAATCGCGTTCGGCAATTGCGGTTGTGGTCGATTCAAGCGGTAAGTATGTGACTGAACCGTCGATTGTGTGGACGTCCAGCGCGCCGGCCGTTGCAACCGTCACGGGAACGAGCGCGATCGGCACGATCAGCGCCGTCGAAAACGGAACGACCACCATCACCGCAAAGAGTGCCGGCGCGCAGCAGTCATTCACAATCACGGTTCATCGCGTGATGACATCGGTCTCGGTCGAGTCTGAGGTCAGCGTCGTCGGTCCGGGCAATATCACGCAGCTGACGACATCGGCTCGCGATGCACTCGGTCACAGCATTGGCGGTATTACCAACTTCACGTACACAACTGCCAATCCGGCCAAAGCGATTGTGTCGCCAACCGGCCTGGTAACCGCACTCATTGCGACACCAGTGCTGAGAATCGTGGCCAGCGCAACGCAGGATGGATTCACGATATCAGGCTTCACAAACATCGGGATATTTGCGCCGGCGACATTTGATTACGCATCACAAATGCTGGGCGAAAGCGTACGGCCGACAGAGGTGACGAGTAACGGAGAGGGGCTGACTTACATTCGGTTGAATGGTGACAGAATCAATTCACTGATTACGTGGATTGGACTTTCGGGCCCCGCGACTCGCTTGCAACTGCGTGGTCCGGCAAACGGCAATGAAACCGGTGGCGTGTTAGTTGATTTGGTCCTCGCCGGTCAAACACAACCGTGGGGTGTTTTTAACGGCGCCTTCACCGCCGCGGACATTCTTCCGCAGGGCGGACAACCTCCGATTTCACTGGACGCTTTGGTGACGTTGATGCGAACGGGCAAAGTGTACGTGAACGTGATCACGGCACAAAATCCGAACGGTGAACTGCGCGGGCAGATTGAAGGACCGTTTCGGTAAATGAGGTCACGCGGTTTGTCGTAACGCGTCCATCGCGATGTACATCTGATGAAGCTTGTCGATGTACGTCGCGCCAAGCGCCTCGTAGAATTTCACCGCGGGCGCGTTGCCTTTGAATACCGACCACGCAAGCCAACTCACACCGCGTTCGCAACCCACCTCGGCAATCCTCTGCATCAAACGTTTTCCGACGCTGCGACCGCGGTGCGTTGACGAAACGAAGAGATCAGTCATGTAGAAACCACGTTCGCCGCGATCCGTGTCGTAACCGGGATGAAAAAGTGCGAACGCGACAACCACAGATTTTTCTTCAGCGACAAATCCTTCGAATGCCGGATTGTCCCGAAAACCATCGCGCAAATACTGGGACGCGCCCCAGTCAAAATCAGCCGCGGGATCCAACGATCGCAGAAAGTCCTGGAATTCCTTTGCCAGATTTCCCACTGCGATCGCGTCCGCGGCTGATGCGCGTCGAATAACAATTGCCATGTACCGTGTGCTCCCTTGATCTACATCACGTGGTGTCGACGCGCACAAGCCTCCGTTCATGCTCGGCGATTGGCGCGTCGTTGATGCTTGCAAATCGCCGAGCCATCAAACCGTCGGCGTCGAATTCCCAGAGTTCGTTTCCGTATGAGCGAAACCATTGATCGCCGGCGTCGCGCCATTCGTATTCAAATCGCACGGCCATGCGATTTTCACGAAAGCCCCAGAGCTCCTTCTTAAGTCGGTAGTCACGCTCATGGTTCCA
>JBDTTO010000780.1:0-2487 GCA_039930585.1 Gemmatimonadaceae bacterium | reverse complement strand
TCGTATTTGACGAATGCAAAAATTGAGTCCTTGATCCGCTTCAACAACTGTGTCGGGCCAAATTGCTTGCTTGAGCGCATCGCGACTTACGAGCTCGCCTGCGCTCGACAACAACACGCGCAAAGCTGCGGCTGGCTGCGGCTGTAACCGCACAGTTTCGCGCGCGCTGGACAGCTCACCTGTTTGCAAATCGAAGGTGAATTCCAGAAACTGGACGCGTTGTCCGATCGACATGTGTTGCGCGAATGAGTGCGAGAAATAGCAGCCTGGATCGGGGAATCTTACAGCGTGCCGGCGTTCGTTGAGTGCGCTCATCAAAAACTCAGAACAATCTCAGCGCGATATGCTCGTGTGTTCCATCGAGAACATGCACCATGACGCTTCAACCTGAACGGAGAAGCGCATGCTCGAGAATTTCAATCGTCGGAGTTTTCTTGGCCTCAGTGTTACCGCCGCGATTACCAGAAGCGTTACCCACCAATGGCTAACGCCGACTCGGAAATCCACGACTGCGGTAACTGCGTCTGATCAGTTTCCGAAACACGATACCGCACTCGTTCTTGAAATGGTGAGCGTGTCGCACGGCAATCCAACCCGCGTTCGTGAACTGATTGCGAAACAACCGGCGCTGGCCAAAACCAGTTGGGATTGGGGCTTTGGCGATTGGGAAACTCCAATCGACGCAGCGTCGCATGTGGGCAATCGGGAAATTGCCGAAGTGCTGCTTAAATCCGGCGCTCGTCCAACCATTTTCTCGGCCGCCATGATGGGTCAGCTGTCCGTGGTGAAAGCGTTCGTGGAGGCAACACCGGGAGTGCAGCGCATTCTCGGCCCTCACAGCATTACGCTGCTCGCCCACGCAAAGGCGGGAGGCGCACCAGCCCAGACCGTTCGTGACTATCTCGAATCGCTTGGAGACGCCGATCCCGTGCCTGCATTCGTTCCATTAACCGAGGCTGAACGGGCCGGGTATCTGGGTTCCTACACGTTTGGCCCGGGCGATCAGCAGCTGGTGATCGGAGTGACTGGTGAGAACATGTTTGTCGAACGGGTGGGCGTTGCCAAGCGAACGATCCGGTACGTGGGCAATCACGAATTTCGGCCATCGGGTGGAGAATTCGTTCGGTTGCGATTTGTCGTGGCCAACGGAAAGGCCAGTTCAGTATCGGTATTTGCACCAGAGTTGCTGGCGGAGGCCACCCGGGTATAATTCGCCCTTACGCCGCATGTCTCCACTCTGGCTGGGCCAACATGGATCTCCCGACGTTTGAAAAATTCCTGGATGGCGTTTGGGCGCTGCCCATCAAGGACGAGCGCATGTCCATTGAGGAGTTCAAGGAGCCGCGGAGCGTGCAGATCATCATCCGGCACGCGACGCTGCCGCGTACCTTTCACTACATCATTGTTTTCCCGTCGCCGACCGACGGCATGATCGTTCGGAAGTGGTGGACGCACGATAAGGAAGTCGGGATCGAAACCCCGCTGCAGAGTGTTGCTGCGCCGCACATGGTTCTGGCGCAGATTGAACAGCTTCTGGCGGCCTGAATCCGGTGGCTCCCATCTCAGCCTGGTTGATGCGCGAGGGCTGACTTTCGACTAGCATAGTGAGAGCCATTGCATCACTCGGCCAGCGCGGAGTGATGGTTCAAATTGCAACAGGTCGCAGCCGACAAACGTACCGCAGAACAGACACTTACAGCCCAATCGATGGAACTACGCGAATTCTTTTCCGAAGATGCCGTTCAGCTCGAGCTGGCAGGCACGACCAAAGATGAAATCCTCAAAGAGCTCATCGCCTTGCTCAAGCTCGACGAAAAGTCGGAAGGCATGCTGTTCAAGATGCTTAAACGTCGCGAAAACCTGGGTTCGACCGGTATCGGTCGCGGAATTGCCATCCCGCACTGCCGCTCGCTGGTCGTAAATCGTCTGCGCGTTGCATTCGGTCGCAAAACGAACGGTGTGGACTTCAAGGCAATTGATGAGAAGCCGGTCAACTTCTTTTTTCTGATCGTTGCGCCGCCGCTGGAAGTCTCGAATCAGTATCTGCCAGTGCTGGGAAAGATCGCCCAGTTCAGCAAGGAATCAGATGTTCCGGGTCGCCTGCTCTCCATCGGCACGTCGGCCGAATTCATGGCGCTGCTGGAAGAGAAAAAAGTCTGATCTGAGTTCGGTCAGCTAACCGGGAGAGGATTCTCTCCCGGTCCAACATCGGAGTCGGCAGCGTCGGTTTTAAGACGAGCAATCGGACCGCGAAATCGCACGACCAATCGCCAGAATTGCAATGTCGCCGCGGCCGCGAGTCCCGCAACCAAACCCCACCAGAATCCCTGCTCGCGAAGGTGTGTGTAAAAGCCAAGGTACGCGCCAAATGGCACACCTACGCCCCAGAACGCAACGAGATGCAGAATCGCAGGAATGCGCGTGTCGCCGGTACCGCGTAATACACCGCTCGTAACTGCCTGCGCACCATCAAAGAGTTGAAACGCG
>JBDTTO010000779.1:0-2490 GCA_039930585.1 Gemmatimonadaceae bacterium | reverse complement strand
CAGATCTCAAAGATCTGGAGTGGCAACCTGCTGCGCGTGATGGATGAAGTGCAGACCGTCGCGAAGAAATTCAGGCAGGCACGATCAAGACTGCTTCGAAGTAGTTTTTCTGGTGGCACAAACAAAAACGCGGCGGTGCGAAGACTACTCGCACCGCCGCGTTTCTATTTGCGATTAATTCATTTTGACAATGAAAACTGGAACGGCTGCTGCACAAGTTGCTTGACTGCCTTGCCGCCAATAAGCGCCGGCGTAAACTGCGCGGAGACAACCGCGTCTCTCACAGCAGCTTCAAACTCCGTATGATCCGATTTGAGCACCTTGAACGAACTCATATCGACTGAGCCGTCTTCGTTCACGACAAACATTGCGAGCACCCGGCCTTCAATCTTGTTCGCCTTGAGATCCGCCGGATAAACAGGACCCTTGGATCCCAACTTGTAACCAGCTGGCTTTTCAACCTGCGATTCGAAGTACGGTTGGCCTTCAACGTGCGGAGGTGGCGTGCGACGAGGAGACGCAGCATCGGCGTTCCCGGCGACCAACTTTGCCGTGCTTGCACTACCATCGGCGTTGCGACTTGACGCCTTTGCTCCTGTTCCGGCTGGCGCACGATTTGTGCTGAACATGAACGGTTGCTGCACGAGTTGCTTTACCGCCTTTCCACCAATCCTTGCGGCGGTGAATTGCATGGTGGGAAGTGCGGCGACAACGGCCGCCGTCAGCAACGAATCATCCGAGCGGAGAATCTTCAGCGTTTTTGTCTCCGCAATGCCTTGTTCATTCACAACAAACATTGCGAGCACCTGCCCATCCCTACCTGCGGCTTTCAATGATTCGGGGAATTTTGGACCTGGCGATCCCGCCACAGCGGTTACCGGTTGCTCAACTTGCGACTCGTAATACACAGTCCCGCCCGACGCTGCCTCGGCCGCTTGTTTCGCACCGATCACGTTCATATTCGCAGGCCGTGCGGGCCCGGTAAGATCTGATGCGACACGTTGCGAACAGGCCGCAATGATCGCAGCCGATGCGAGCAAACCATAGCCGACAACACGTGCCGCGGGTTTCCGAAGAGGAGTCATTTGCATTGCAGTAATTCTCCGACTGAGATGTGAAGTGGATTCGGCCAGCATGGACGCCAGCGGATAACTCGACTGACGTTGAGCGATGAGCAACAACAACTTTCCGTAACGTTCGGTGTTGGCTTCGCGCCGGAGTGTGCGTGAATCGCAATCAATTTCGAGCGCGAGCCGCAACCGGCGAGAGAGAATCCAGACGCCGATGTTCCACGGCATGACAGCTATGGCCAGCGACGCCAGCCAGACCAATTGCGGATCACGCGATGCGCAATGTTCGCGTTCGTGACGCAACACCAGCGCCCGCAATGACGCATCGAGTTGCAGAAACCATTCCGGCACGGCAACGCGTGGCGTCCACAATCCGATGACGGCGGGTCCAAGTGTTTCGGTAACGAGAACCGGTCCGCCATCAAGCTGAATCTGTTGCGCACTGCGTGTCACTCGTGACAGCGCACGCGCTGCAAAGCACAACCGCGCGATAAGCGCAAAACTGACCACACCCCAAACAACCATCAATATTTTTGCGGCCAGCTCTTCCCACGACGCGCTCGCGGCCGGAAACTGGCCAGCAATAAATGACGCCGGTGATGCTGCGCCATTATTGATGAAGAACGGCGTCGCTGCATCATCTGCGCTCATTTGACGCAGCACCACCGGAGCAATTGCGGGCCATACAACAGCGAGAATAAGCGAGATAACCCACGGTGTTCGCGTTGGGCGTTGCGTTATTCGCAAAACACGCTCGATTGCGAAGGCAGCAATACACAGCAGCAGCGCAAACAACGTCGAACCCAACATCCAAGCGGCAATCATTTCGCATCACCACGTTTGCGCGCCTTGGGCTCCGCTTTCGTCGGTTTGCCCTGCTTCACTTGTTTCGCCAGCTGCTGCAACTCTTCGGACGAGACGTCGTGATTATCCACGAGATGCGCCAGCAATGCTGACGGTGATCCGTGAAACAATTCGCTCATCAGACGCGACAACGCGTTGCGCTGCGCCGTTTTCTGTTGCACGCGCGGAAAGTACCGATGCGCTCGGCCCTCCTCCTCTCGCGTAACAAATTTCTTGCCCTCGAGATTGCGCATGATGGTCAGCACGGTTGTATACGCGAGCGGCGCGCCGAGTTTGTCTTTCACTTCCTGAACCGTGCCCGAGCCGATTTCCCACAGCACGGCCATGACGTCGAGTTCGCGGTCGCCGAGTGAGGTGTCTTGTGGACTCATTGCGATGATGTGCGGAGGTGGGAAAGGCTTACTACTATGCACATGATAGATACTAAGCGCTTCGTAGATCCTGTCAACTATCCGGCTAGTAGTTAATCGACTCGTAATGATCCGGCTGAATTTGTCGCGCCGTAATCGAGCGCTAATGAAAGGCTAATTGGGCAGTGCTTGAGGGGGTGCGACCC
>JBDTTO010000778.1:0-2495 GCA_039930585.1 Gemmatimonadaceae bacterium | reverse complement strand
CCGCGGTGTTCTGAATACTGCTGACAATGCCACGCACTCGCGGCACGACCGCACCGTTTTTGCTGCGGAGTGGAACTGCTGACAACATTGTGATGATTCCCCTACAACGCGGTGCAAACATCTGCCCTATTCATAAGCGTGAGTTACACCGCAGTGACAACATGATCGATCGTCGTCTGCTATTGTCAAGATGGCAACGCAAACGTCGAGAGTGTGTACGGTATGCAGGTGCGATGTCTTGTTGTGTCATGCTCGAACCAGAAACGAAATGAACGATTCGGAAACCTGCAGCTTGCTGGCAGAGCTGACAGACGCTTCACACGCGATGGTGCCCGTCGTCACGTATGAAACGTCGGCCGAGCCGCACGACCCTGCCGCCAACAACAACGACTTTCGCATGTTGTTCGCCGCGAATCCGCTCGCGATGTGGATTTATGACGTGGCGACGCTTCGTTTTCTGGAAGTTAATGACGCTGCTATGGTATCCTACGGATACACGCGCAGTGAATTTCTGAATATGACAATCAAGGATATTCGGCCGCCGGCGGATGTTGATCGGTTGTTGCAGAGTATCGCGGAGGGGCGCACATCCTGGCTCTGTGCAGGACACTGGAGACATCAATACAAGTCGGGCGAAATCATTGACGTCGAAATCACGTCGCATCTCCTGACTTTCGGTGGACGACCGGCCTCGCTGGTCGTCGCTCAGGATATCTCACAGCGTCAGCGCGCGGAACTCGCGCAACGTGCCAGTGACAGCCAATATCGCAAACTGTTTGACGCATCACCCGACGGCCTGGTAATCGCCGACGGCGCAGGCAATTACCTCGATGGCAATCCGAGTATTTGTCGCATGCTTGGATATACGCGAGAAGAGTTTGTCCAATTGAACGCCATCGACGTTGTGCTGCCAGTCTGTGCGGGGAAACTCGCGGACGCACTGGCCGAACTCAAACTGTCGCGTGACCATCAACATGAAATGCACTTTCGGCGAAAGGACGGATCGACGTTCATCGCGGAGGTGACTGCATCCCCAATGAACGATGGCAGGGTTCTCGGCATCATTCGTGACGTCACCGAACGCAACAATGCAATTGCTGCGCTCAGTGCGGCCGAAGAGCGCATGCGTTATGCGATGCAGAGTGCCGGCATCGGCGTGTGGGATATGAATTTTGCGACCGGAGAATTGACGTGGTCTGAAGTGCTCGAAGCGCAATACGGCCTCCCGCCTGGCGCGTTTGCCGGCACCTTCGATTCGTATTTTGCGCGTATACATCCCGATGATCGTGAAGCAATGCGCGCTTCGTTCGAGACGGCCAATCGCAGCGGTGCGGATTTTTCGGTGGATCATCGCATCATCTGGCCCGACGGCAAGGTGCGTTGGGTAAATGGACAGGGACGAATAAAAATCGATGAGACCGGGAAGCCCGTGCGTGGCATCGGCATCTCCATTGACATTACCGATCGACGCACTCTCGAAGAGCAATACCAGCAAGCGCAGAAGATGGAAGCGGTTGGCCGATTGGCGGGTGGTGTTGCACACGACTTCAATAATCTGCTCACTGCAATTCTTGGATACTGCGAACTGTTGCTCGACGACTGTCCGGTCAACACGCCGCATCATCTGGAACTCTCGGAAATTCAAAAGGCCGGACAACGCGCCGCGGGTTTAACACGCCAGCTGCTTGCGTTCAGTCGTCGCGAAATAATCGCGCCGTCGTTGCTGAATCTCAGCGAAGTTGTCACGGGACTTGAGTCGCTGTTGCGGCGACTGATTGGTGAGGATCTTGACGTGCAGATACGTCTGCAACCGGAGCTCCCACTCATCATGGCCGATCGCGGACAAGTTGAACAAATTCTCATGAACCTCGCAGTGAATGCACGAGATGCGATGCCGAACGGCGGCGCGCTGACCATCGAAACATCGCGCGTTCAGATCGACGAGCACTATCAGAAAACGCACTTGACGGTGGTACCGGGCGACTACGTCGCGTTAACGGTGACCGATTCCGGTACGGGAATGACACCAGAAGTACAACGCCGCATTTTCGAACCATTCTTCACAACGAAGGAAGTTGGAAAAGGTACCGGCCTGGGTCTCGCAACGGTTCACGGCATTGTGAAACGCAGCGGCGGAAGCGTTGGTGTGTACAGCGAAGTCGGACGCGGCACGGTGATCAAAGTTTACTTTCCGGTGGCCAACGCGTCCGACACGCCTGTCGCAGTCGCAGCGCCCACGCGCGCAAACGCCGGTGCCGAAACAATTCTTGTCGTCGAAGATGAGAACGGATTACGCGAACTCATCCGACGGCTACTGTTGCGGCAAGGATATACGGTGCACATCGCTGCTAACGGTGATGAAGCATTGCGCTTATTCAATCGAATCCGCTTCGACGCGGTGTTGACGGACGTGGTGATGCCCGGAGCGAGCGGTCCCGATCTCATAGAAAGTTTGATCGATCGTCAACCTGGCCTCAAAGTGTTGTTCATGTCGG
>JBDTTO010000777.1:0-2498 GCA_039930585.1 Gemmatimonadaceae bacterium | reverse complement strand
AGGACTGGCCATTGCCGCGCTTGGAAACTTCAGGCGCGTTGGCTGAGTGGCTCGGTGTGAGCGTTGAAGAGTTGGAATGGTTGGCTGACGTGAAGGGTTTGCTTCGCGGATCGCGTCAATCACCAATGCATCATTATCACTACAGAATCCTGCGCAAACGTAGTGGCGGTGTCCGGCTCATTGAAGCACCGCAGATGCGATTGAAAACTATCCAGCGAACAATTCTTAGTGGCATTCTGAATCAGATTCCGGCGTACTACTCCGCTGCGCACGGTTTTGTGAAGGGACGTTCAGTGCGAACGTTTGCGGAACCACATGTTGGAAAACAGGCGGTAGTCCGCATCGATCTGAAAGACTTTTTTCCAACCATCGGATACTCGCGTGTTCAGGCGCTCTTTCGCACGATGGGGTATCCGGATGCAGTGGCGAGTGCGTTCGCCGGCTTGTGTACGAACGCAACGCCACGTGCGGTATTTGTTGGCGTGGCAACCAACGCAAGCGAACTTGAGCAGCTCACAAACGCGCGCCAGTTGTACTCGCGACCTCACCTGCCGCAGGGCGCGCCCACGTCGCCGCTGATTGCAAACCTGTGCGCGTATCGGCTTGACTGTCGTTTGACGGGGCTCGCGGATTGGGCTGGCGCGGCTTACACCCGGTATGCAGATGATATAGCCATTTCGGGTGATGAATCATTTGCACGAAAGGCGGCGCGATACGCTGCTCAGGCGTCGGCCATCGCCATGGATGAAGGTTGGCTTGTGCAACATCACAAGACACGTGTTATGCGCGCCGGCGTCCGACAAGAGCTGGCAGGAATTGTCGTAAACGAGCGTCTCAATATCACACGCGACAGCTTTGACCAACTCAAAGCGACACTGAACAATTGCGTACGCCTTGGCGCCGCCGGTCAGAATCGCGATGGTCATCCCGACTTCCGCGCGTACTTGCGTGGACGTGTGGGGTGGGTAACATCGGTCAATCCCGAAAGAGGCAAGCGCTTACAGGATATTTTTGAGCGCATTCGCTGGGACTAGTCAACCAACACTCGTGTCGACACAAACATGCATACAACCAAGCTGATGGCGGCCGGATTTCTTTTCCGCACATGAACTTCTTCAGCAACCTGCTCGGACGTAGCGTGAAGCCTCTTTCCACTCCGGTTGATCCAACCAACGCCGATCCATTTGCCGGCCAGGGATTCATCTACCACGAAACACTCACCTCTCCCGACGGCACCATTCTCGTTCACAACGGTTACAGCGGCGGCGAAAAAGGCCCGACCATCGTCGAGCCGAAAGTCGTGGTCGCCGCAACCGGACGCGTCTTGTTCGATTTGTGGAAGACATACCAACACCACAGCATCGTCTTCACGGACGCCGCAAGTCATGCCGAGATGCGCGTGCATAACACGCACAATGGTGGTGAACGTATTGTCGACATCGATTTCTCCAACGAAACATTTTCCTTCAAAGAAAATCCGGCAGCTCGGCACACACTCGCCAAACTGCCGGACATGATTTCGATGTTTTAACGCGCCACACTGCGCACGCATTGCTTCACAAGCGCTGCGCTACTTCGTCGCCGGCCTGAGCGTGAGTTTCAGTGCGCCGCTCGTTTCCTGCGCCTTGATGTAATCCCACACATCCTGCAACGGCACCGGCTCAAATTCGCCGGAAATGAAATCGCGAATTTCCATGACGGTCATGCCGCGATTGAGCACGGCATTCAATTCACCCGTCATGTGACCAGGAATCTTTGACGGTGTTTGCGCGCCACGACCGCCACCGCCACCGCCACCTGGAGGCGGTCCGCCCGCGCCGCCCGCACCACCTGCACGTCCACCACCTGGCGCCCCTGCGCCCGGCGCGGCGCCAGCGGCCGGCGCATTGCGATTGACGATTGTGCGCGCCGCCGTTTTTTCAAACTCTGTCATGACCGGTTCAGTTGCAGGCACACCCCACGTTGCTGCCGCCAGCCCATATGTCGCTTTGACCTCCGCCGTTAGCGCGTTTGCGCGCGCATCAATCAGCGGATTGTACATCGTCGCAAGTTTTGTTTCTGCGGCGGTGGGATTCGCAAACAACACGGCAGACGATTTGATCACGGCTTTCTCGATGTTCGCCTGATGACGAATGGCCGCCTTCGCATCAGTGTACGCCTGTGCCAACTCGGTCGCACTCGTCACGTCGCCGATGTAACCCAGACCTTTCCGCTGATTGGCCGTCATGCGCTCAGCGCCACGACCCAATGCGTCGGCTGCAACACGCACTGCGATTGGATCATCAGCAGTTGCCAGTACGGCCATCGCGCCAATGCTCACTACCGCGGCGCGCTTGAACTGCGTGGGGTCCAGTTTGTCGGGCGTATCCTGCGATGAGTGATACCACGGATCGGGCCACGTGTTGAAAATGACTGCCGGAATTCCGTGCTGCATGTACGTGGCGTGATCGCTCGCGCCGTAGTATTTGTCGACCTTGTAGTTGAACGCGTCGCGGCTG
>JBDTTO010000776.1:0-2501 GCA_039930585.1 Gemmatimonadaceae bacterium | reverse complement strand
TCGGCTTCATCGCCATCGGCGACTTTGGAGACGGTATGAGTGAAGCAGCATCACAGGCGCAGTCAATTCGTGTTCTGGTCGCCGATGATCACGCGCTGGTGCGCGAAGGCATCCGGCACGTGCTTGACGCCGAACCTGGAATTGAAGTTGTCGCGGAAGCTGCAAACGGTCGCGAGGCGGTGGAACTCGCTGTGCTACATCGTCCGGATGTAGTGGTGCTCGATATTACCATGCCCGAAGAAACGGGCCTGAAAGCGGCCGCACGTTTGCGCGATCTGTTGCCATCCGCACGCGTGTTGTTGCTCAGTATGCACGATCACGTCGAGTATGTGCGCGAAGGTATGCGCATTGGCACGCACGGCTACATTCTGAAAGACAGCGCCGGTGAAGAATTGCGCGCAGCGATTCGTGCGGTGTATGCAGGCGGTACGTTTTTCAGTCCGGCTGTTGTGCGTCGACTTTCAGCCGGCGATGTCCCCGCACCGCCGCAGGCGAATGCGTTGCTTGAGGCCCTCACGCCGCGCGAGCGCGATGTGTTGCAAGGGGTTGCGCGCGGACTTACCAACAAAGCCATTGCTGCGGAGTTGGGCATCAGTCGCAGAACTGTTGAGGCACATCGGGAAAGCCTCATGAAGAAACTGGAAATTCACAATGTTGCTGGCCTCACGCGATTTGCGCTCGAGGCAGGAGCCGTGACGGAAACATGACGCACAGGTCGCGCGTGGCGAACGTTTCGTTGTCAGCATTCACGTTGACAACGATGTTGGCATTTGCTCCACTGTGCGATTTTCTGACATCGTCAACATTAGTGTCACCAGCGTCGTGCAGTCACTCGCTGAACGCACAGGTTGCAACACCGCCCAAACGTCCGGTAACTAAACAGCCGCCGGCAAAACGACCGGCTGTTACGAAAGCCGAACCCGCAGCATCAGTCGTGGTGGCCCCCGCTACCATTGTTGTTCCCGCAGATGTCGCGCCTGACAGTACGCATCCATACCGCCCCGGCATTGACGTTACGCACTATGCGTTTCAACTGACGCTGCCGCGCAGCGGAAGTTTGGTTGATGGACGCGCAACGATCAATGTGTCGCGTCGATTGACAGTGGATACGTTGGTGCTCGACCTGATGAAACTTGCGGTTGATAGTGTGCAGGTTGGCGGCGCGGCCCGCGCATTTACGCGTGACAGCGCGACAATCCGCGTTCCATTACTTCCAGCCGACGGAGCTGCGCTCACCGTTGGCGTTGTGTATCACGGTGAACCGGGCGATGGCTTGATCATTCGTGAAACGCCGGAACGCGGATGGAGTGCGTTTGGCGACAACTGGCCCAATCGCGCGCGTTTCTGGTTGCCAACGGTTGATCACCCCAGCGACAAGGCCACGGTGACCTGGACGGTCACGGCGCCCGCGGAACGCGCCGTGGTGGCCAATGGTTTGCAGATCTCGCGAACGCTGCTTCCCAACGGTCTGGCGCGCACGCGCTACGAGCAGCGGCAGCCGATTCCCACCTACCTGATGGTCATCGCGGCCGCGAGAATGGTTTCCACCACGCTGGGTCGCACGGCGTGCGGTTCCGGTGAAGGGAAAACCTGCGTACCGCAGGCCGTGTGGACGTTTCCCGAATCGCAGTCATACGTGCCGGGTCCGTTTGCCGACGCCGGACGCATGGTGGCGTTCTTTGCGCGCATTGGCGGACCGTTTCCGTACGCGCAGCTCAATCATCTGCAATCATCCACGCGCTTTGGCGGGATGGAGAACGCCACGGCCATCTTCTACTCGGACGACGCGTTCAAGCGCCGTGCGGTTGGTGGGCAACTGATTGCGCACGAAACGGCGCACCAGTGGTTTGGCGATGCGGTGACGCCGCGCCGCTGGCAGGACCTCTGGTTGTCCGAAGGTTTTGCGTCGTATTGGGCGCCGCTGTATCTGCGCGAGAGCAGTGGTGACAGTGTGTTTCGCGTGCGCATGCGCGAAATCCGCGACGAGATTATCGCCGCACCAATCGTCGCCACGCGTCCCGTTGTCGACACCGTGGGCGCTTCGGCACCCATGACGCTGCTCAACGCCAACAGTTATCAGAAAGGCGCCTGGGTGCTGCACATGCTGCGCGGCGACGTCGGCGATTCGGCTTTCTTTCAGGGGATCCGTGCGTATCAGCAGGCGTTTCGTCATGGCACCGCCACCACCGGCGATTTGCGGCTCACCATGGAGAAAGCGTCGGGCGCGTCGTTACAGGTGTTCTTTGAACAATGGCTGCACCGGCCGGGTTGGGCGGAGCTTGACGTACAATGGCAATGGAACGCGACCACGCGCGTCATGTCGTTACAGGTGTCGCAGGGGAAGAGGTTTCCGCCGTACGGCGTGGCGCTGGTGCTGGCGGCGCGCGATTCCAGCGGCCGGGAGGAGCGACACACCATTCACCTTGAGCCGACGCCGCAGCAAACGATTGTGCAACCCCTGCTCAGAATCGGGACGCCGGTGCAGGTGCTCGCCGACCCTG
>JBDTTO010000775.1:0-2502 GCA_039930585.1 Gemmatimonadaceae bacterium | reverse complement strand
GAGAAACCGACTTTTTTTGGCGAGTGCCCCGAGAAGGACTCGAACCTTCAACCTACGCCTTAAAAGGGCGCAGCTCTACCATTGAGCTATCGGAGCGAGATCACAAGGTAGAGATCCAACGTGAAAAATTGTAGTGGCGAGATGGTCCGTTTACGTGCAAAAGCGCCCGAAAAAAAATCTTCGGACGCCTTGCATAAAAGTCTTGCGGGACCGTTTGCCTTTGAGGCCAGATAGAACCGCCGGAAGCGGTCCCTTGGCGTGCTGAAGAAACATCTCCAAACACACCGCTTCCGACGGCCCTGATTCGTCATCCGGTAGAGTGGATTTCGAGATCTGCGTACAACAAGTGCGTTACTGCAACTGCGCTACGTTCAATCGACACAACCGCTTGCTCCGCTCAGCTGACGCACACACAGTTACCGCGAGGGCATCAGTGCTGCGTCAGTTTTGCAGAATGCAATACTTTTCGGTTTAGTTACCCGATGATGCGGCGAGCGCAGCAACCGTTGACTCGGCCGGCGCGTCAATTACAAACGTCACGCGACGATTGAGTTCTGCACCAACATCCGTGCCCTTGGCGTTCTTGCGAACCTGGCGAGCTTCACCATATCCGACCGTCTTCACATTCGTGCTGTCGATGCCCTTGCTCGCGATGAACTCACGAACGGACTCGGCACGATTGCGTGACAGTTTCAGATTGTACGACGCTGAACCGGCAGGATCGGCGAAACCTTCAACGGTGATTTGCGCACCGTTGTAGTACTTGGCGGCAACTGTTGCGAAACGCTCCAACGCCGCCTGATCGACCGGACGGACCGTGGCGTTATCGAAATCAAAGTGCACCGGGAATGCGAACGTGATCTGGCCTTCCATTGCACTGATCTTCGCGCCGAATTCCGTGCGCAGCGTGGAGAGTTCGCCACGTAACGCCGCGAGATCTGCTGCCACCTTTGCGACGTCAGCGTTTGTGCGACTCAGGTCGCCGCGAATGGAACTATCCGCTCCCATGCGCTCACCACGCTCACCATTCAGCTGTCCCGACATAGCGACGCGCTGTGTTTCAAGGTTCTTGCGAACAAAACCTTTTGTTGCGCAAGCAGAGAGCGCGGTTGCTGCCAGGGTTGCAACGAAAACGAATCGAACCTGTCGCATATATAGCCTCACTCGGTTGGAAAGTTTGGTGAACAACGCCGATAGCGCGTTCTCACCACCGACGATGAGATCCTACACGCGAGTTTCAAAAAGTGTCGTGACTGCAATCACCTCTCGGTAAAAAAGTCTGAAGTGCGTGACTTACCGCACGTAGTGATGTGTTACTACATCTTCGCAGATTTCGACAACCATTCACCACCATCAACAACAAAAATGCTGCCGGTAATCCAGTCGCCACCAGGTGATGCAAGAAATGCAACCATGTTTGCAATGTCGCGCGGACTGCCCCATCGACCAAGTGGAATTGCGGCGCGCGCGTATTTCTCCATGCGTTCGTTTGCTACAGCAAATACATCTGCAATTCCACTGTCCGCTGGTGGCATGAATGCTTTCTTTACGCCATCGGTTGGAATTGGCCCCGGCGCAATCGCATTTATGCGAATACCCTGCGGCGCCCATTCGACGGCTAATGTTTTTGTAAGTGCATCAACACCGGCCTTTGCGGCAGTGGCATGTGCCATTTGTGGCCAGCCGCGATAATGCAGCGTCATTGAAATGCTGACAACGCGACCACCACCTTGCTTTGCCATGATTGGATACACGGCCTGCGTGCAAAAAAACGTACCGAACAAATCAATCTCGACAACGCTCCGCCACGCGTTCGGTGACAACGTTGCGCTGGGCGCATAAAAATTGCCGGCCGCATTGTTCACCAGCAAATCAATCCGTCCGTGTTTGTCGGTGATTTCAGCAACAGCTGCATTCACTTTTTCGGGATCACGCACGTCCAATTGCACCGAGCTTGCCGAACCGCCTGCGGCAATGAGTTTCGCGCATGCACTGTCGAGATGATCCGTTTTGCGACTGGCGAGCACCACATGCGCGCCCAACTCACTCAACAACTCCGCCACTCCAAAACCAATGCCGGTGCCACCGCCGGTGATCAGCGCGACTTGCCCTTTCAGCAGATCGGCGCGAAACACCGAACCCGCAGCGGCTGTTGATGCAGATGTGCTCATGAAATACTCCGTCAGGCGATGTGAGAATTGTTGATGTGGTACGTTCGCGTCAGGACGCGCATCGCGCCAGATTGCGCGCATGGCAAAACCAGCGAAGACGCGGGATGCAGTGCGCGCAAATCCGATCGAAATACCACCAACCGTTCTCCACTGGCGATGGGCCATTCTGGCGTTGGTGCTTGCCACTGTGTCATTGGCGTACCCGATTGTGAAGGGCGCATTTCTCTCAAATCCGTTCAGCGACCAGTACATCGCGGGCTACGCATTTCGTGAATTCGCCGCGCAATCACTGAGGAGTGGACACGGCTTCCCGCGGTGGGATAGTTACTCA
>JBDTTO010000774.1:0-2509 GCA_039930585.1 Gemmatimonadaceae bacterium | reverse complement strand
ATGTATGCCGTGAAGAGCTTGAGCGGCACCGGCAAGGCTTCGCCACGTGCACCGCGATCAATCGTAAATTCCGAAGCAGATGACATGTAGTTCACATCCGAAGTCATGAAGGATGTGTTGAACATGTAAAGCGGGTCACTGCCTTCTCTGATCGCTAAACGCGCAACCGTCGCCTGCCTGACAACGTTGCTGTCTGCGTCGAACAGCAACAACAGCGCGCTGTCGGCACGCGTCCATTGTGTATTTAGAACGCGCGGGGCTGCCTTGGCGACAATGGCGCGCATGCGCAAACCTTCCGCCGCATCAAGCGCCCGCACACGCGCACTTGGCGGAACCGGTCGCGTTTCTGGACCGCCGAGTCCTTCGCCCATCTTGTTCAGGTCGGAATTGGTTGTCCCTTTCGCACTGCGTTCATGAACGAAGTCCGCAATCGCCTTCGCCAATTCTTCCTGCGACTTTTGGCCCTGCACTTGCGCACCTTGAGGCACGGACTCGGAAGTGAGCGCCTGGGCAGGCGACTGCGCCACTGAGGGTGGCATGACCACCACGATCGCATATGGTCGCGGCATTACGCACGCCGTTGCAGCCAGCAAGACGGATGCAAAAAGTCCGCCCGTAACTCGCAACAATCGAAATCGCTTTTTCTGCTCACTCATTGCATTGATTCTCGTCTCAAGAGAAGCCCCGTGTTCCACAAATGCCGCCGCCGGCATCACACTCGGCAGCACACGTTCCGCGACATCAAGCAACAACGCGCCATATCCCCGTGTGTCCGGGTGTGCGCGCAACACGCGTTGGTCGCAATCCAGTTCAACTGCGAGATGTAGTCGACGAAAATACAACCAGTTGAAAACATTCCAGGGCGCAATCACGACGGTGAGCGCAGCACCTGCGAGTAACAACGGATCGTATTTGCGCGCGTGTTCGCGTTCATGAGCGAGTAACAGTCGGCGCGCACTCTCTTCGAGCGAATACGCCCATTGCGGTACGACAATGGAGTATTGCATGACGCCCACCAACGCTGGTCCGATGTCGTGCGAAACCAGCACCGGCGTGTTGTCCACATGCTCGTTCTTCCACAATGGACGGGCGCGCGACATCCCCCACACCGCCGATGCGCACACGAACAATCCGATGGCGGCGGCAACCGCCCAAAGCACGAGCAATGGCGTTCCCAGTCGCGCCATCAACGATTCTGAACCGATCGCCAACGTCCACGACGCCGGCAGGATATTTGCGACGAACACTTTCGACAACACGAAAGGCAACACGTTTCCGCCAACGATCGCGGCTAGCCAAACCCCGCGCACAGGTTTGCGCGCAGACAACAACGCGCGTTCGGCCAACCACGCGGCGGCATACAACATCGCGCTGATTTCAATCGCGAATAACATCCAGGCGGCAATCATATCACGACTCCTTGTCCAGTCGTTCGTCAAGCGCTTTGCGCAGACGCTCAATATCGGCGCGCTTCATTTTCTTGTCGTTGACAAGGTTTGTCAGCATCAACTCTGGCGATCCGCCAAACAAACCATCCACCAATCGTTTCAACGCGCTGCGACCAGCGACGTCCTTTGCCACCAGTGCGTGATACCGATGCGCGCGTCCTTCTTCGGTGCGCCCGGCGTATCCTTTTTCCTCGAGAATACGGAGCATCGTAAGCACAGTGTTGTACGCCAGCTCATCGGTGAGATGTTCGCGCACTTCGCTGACAGTTGACGGGCCCTGATCCCACAACACGCTCATTATGTCCAGCTCGCGATCGGTGAATGAAGATCCCATGTGCAGTCTCAGTGAATGGTTCGGGCACGTTGCAGCTGCGACGGCGTCGGTTCGCCGATGTCAATTCGATTCACTCGATTGATCAGACTCAAACGTCCGGCCGAGATCGCATGCTATTTCCAAACGATTCGCACGACGCTCTGCAGACCGTCGGAATTTCTCGCAATGCCGAGACCGACGTTGTTGCGAATCGCGCCGTTTGAAAGGCTTACATTGTCTGGCCACGTCATCGTCGATAACCGGCGACCATCGGCCGAGTATAAATCCGCTGTGCGAAGTTCACCGGTTGGAACCGATTGCTCGACCCAAAGTCTGCCATCGATATCAAACCACATTCCGGCGATTGCCGGCTTCGATGCCGGCGCGTTTCCATCAAGTGCTGATGCAGGTTTTCGGGCCTGCGTGGCCACGCGTTGTTTCGCCGCGTCGAACGTGGCAACATCGGCAGAATTCAATTTCACTGATGGCACTTCGCGCTGAATGAGTGCAGTCCGTTTCCCGAAACTATCCACAACGCGAATGGCGTAACGCGTGTTCGTTGCGAACGCCGCGAGTCCGGGGCCACCGAATGCAACTAATCGTTGTGCGGCAAATGGCTTGGAATAGTTAGCAATACCGCCGTTGATGCTGATCACCCACGAATCACTGCTGTCTGGCGAAATAGCTGGGGCACTATCAGAACGAACGATTACGCCATCGGCATTGAGAAATGTTCGCACAACACGAA